>NZ_NZQP01000015.1:0-73247 GCF_002695945.1 Marinimicrobium sp.
GGCGCTCGTGGGGTATACCGTTTGTAGACCCGCCGTGAATACATTCCTGTAGGCTTCTCGTCGGCTCCCTGCCTCCGAGAGTCTACAAACGGTATACCCCACGAGCGCCCTCCGTGCCATCTATCTGGCATTTGTAGAAGATTGGTAGTGAAGTCCATTCGTTGGCATTGAGGGGCGGGACAGGGTGAGGCCTTTGGAGACTCTCGGAGAGGGTGGCTTTTCGAGTAGGTCGGATTAGCGCAGCGTAATCCGACAATTTACCCCCGGAGTCATTCTGTCGGATTACGCTGCGCTAATCCGACCTACGCCAATCACCCCGCTCCGACCCGGACTTCCTACAACCTAATAAGCCCAAGCATCAAGTCAGCTCAATCTTCTGCAAAGTACCATCGGCCATCATCTCGCTCATATGGCCTTTGGGTTCGGCCAGCATCTGGACGAGGAAGAAGGTCGCTACAGCCGAGGCGCCGATCACCAGAAAGAACGTGCTCGCATCCATAAAGCTATAGGCCGTCAGATAAGTGACCGCACCCACGTTTCCGTATGCGCCGGCCATGCCCGCGATCTGGCCGGTCATGCGACGCTTCACCAACGGCACCATGGCAAACACCGCGCCTTCGCCCGCCTGGACAAAGAAAGAACAGCACATCACCGCCATTACCGCCAGCCACACCGGCCAGCCGCCGCCGACCTGGGAGAGGACGAAGTAACCCACCGCCAGGCCGCCGATGAAGATGGACATGCTGCGTCGGCGCCCGAAGTTGTCGCTGATCCAGCCGCCGCCCGGGCGGGCCACCAGGTTCATAAAGGCGAAGGCGCCACCAAGCATGCCCGCTTCGGCCAGGCTCAGTTGGGTGAAGGTTTCCAGAAAGAAGGCCGGCAGCATGGAGACCACCGCCAGCTCGGAGCCGAAGGTGACGAAGTAGGCCCAGCTCAATACCGCGACCTGCTTGAACTCGTACTTGTCGTGCTCCGGTACGCCGTGTTTGAGCATGTCTTTGTTCACCCGATAGATCTGGCTGAACTGGAATATGAACAGGCACAGGAGGACCAGGTACATCAGGTAGACCGAGCTCTGGGTGAGCAGGCTGATGTTGGACGGGCCCAGGCGCCAGGCCAGTACGGCGAGGATGGCGTACATGGGGACGTTCATCGCGATGTAGAACCAGAAATCACGCTTGCTGGAGACTTCCAGGCCGCCGGATTTTTTTGGTTTGAAATAGGTGGAGCCTTTGGGGGTGTTGCGCGCGCGCCAGTAGAAAATGCCACCGTAGACAATGGCAATAAGGCCGGTGCAGGCAATGGCTGCGCGCCAGCCACCGAGGCTGCCGAATACCACTACGGCCAGGGTGGGCAGGGTAAAGGCCGCGGCGGCGGAGCCGAAGTTGCCCCAGCCGCCATAGATACCTTCCGCCAGGCCAACCTGCCGGGCGGGAAACCACTCGCCCACCATGCGGATACCGATTACGAAGCCGGCACCGACGAAGCCGAGCAGAAAACGGGTCAGCGCCAATTGCTCGAAGGTCTGTGAGGCGGCAAAGGCCAGGCACAACAACCCCGAGCAGGCGAGCAGCCCGGAGAACACGTTTCGTGGGCCGAACTTGTCCACCAGAATCCCGATCACGATGCGGGCCGGGATGGTCAGGGCGACGTTGAGAATCAGCAGCGCTTTCCACTGGGCACCGCTCATGTCGAGGGTTTCAGTGATCAGGGGCTTCAGAGGGGCGTGACTGAACCACACCACAAACGACAGAAAGAAGGCAAACCAGGTCAGGTGCAGGACCCGGATGGCGGGCTGGGAAAAATCCAGCGGGTTCAGTTTGTTCAGGCTCATAAGACATCAATCCAGAGTATGGGGCCGGGTTGTCAGGGGCATGCCCGAGGGGAGTGAACCGCTTTGGGGCACGCATTGCGCTGCAGGGGTGATCATCTGTTGTGCTTGAACACGCGAGGTCGATAACTAACACGCAGCGCGACCGGGGCTGAAGTTGCAATGCCTATGCCAAATAAAATAATTTTTTAACGCCTTGTTTTTAAAGATGTTTTCGAATCGGGCGGCGGAGGTGGCTGATCCGGAAGCTTGAGTTGCCGCGCTGTCGGAGTGCGGAGCCGGTTCAGATTGGTGCATGTTCAGGCGCTGTGATGGGTTCCGGACGTGGTTTTCTGTGGCGGGGAGTGGATCAATATTGGCGCATAAATCTTCTGCACTGTTCAGTGACTCAAAAAGGGGCGTCGAGCAAAACAACGGGGAGGGATTTTCATTTGTTTAGTTATGTTATACCATAACAAAACTAAGCGAGTTACCTATCCCGGAGGTTGTTGTGCAGAAGAACTGGTTGCAATGGAGTGGTATTGGGCTGTTGTGGGCTGGATTGGTCTCCCCAAGTGCGCTGGCGGAAACCCTGACCGGCGCGGTGCTGGATGCCGATGGCCAGCCGGTGGCCGGCGCGGTGGTTGAATGGGTGGGCAGTAACCGCCAGGCCCTGACTGATGCCGCCGGTCGTTTTTCACTGGAAGATCTGCGTGGTGACGAAGTGGAGCTGCATATTATGGCGCCCCGGTTTGTGCATCAGCAGCTGCATGTCGATCTCGATGAGGGGCCGGTGACCATCCGGCTGCGGCCCACCCGCATTGAAGTGATCGAAGTGGTGGCACTGCCCTGGCACGCCTCCACCCTGGAGTCCGCCCAGCCAGTCAATGTGATTGCCGGTGATACCCTCGCCCGTCAGCAGGCCTCCACGCTCGGGGAAACCCTGAAGAATGAGGTGGGGGTGCACACCAGTTACTTTGGGCCCGTCGCCAGCAGCCCGGTGATTCGGGGCCTGAGTGGACCCCGAGTGTTGATCACCCAGAATGGCCTGGATGCCGGCGATGTCTCCCGGGTCGGGCCGGATCATCTGGTGACCACGGAGACCTCGACCGCCGAGCAGGTGGAAGTGCTGCGCGGCCCGGCCACTCTGTTCTATGGCAGCGGAGCGATCGGCGGGGTGGTCAATATCGTCGACGGCCGGGTGCCGACGGATAATGAGCTGTCCGGCCAGTGGCATTTGAAACATGACAATGTGGCGGATGAAAAACTGGTCAGCGGCAGCGTTACCGGAGGGGCGGGCTCCTGGGCCACGCATGCAGATGGTTTCTGGCGAGAGTCCAACGATTACCGGATTCCGGTAGCCGCTGAGCGTGAAGAGCACGAGGCTGGTCATGAGCAAGATCATGCCGACGAAGCGTTTGACGGGCGCCTGGATAACTCCGCGTACCGGGCCAAGGGCGCCAATATTGGTGCCAGCTATTTACTGGATAACGGCTTTGTGGGTGTTTCTGTCGGACGGCTGGAGAGAACCTACGGAATTCCCGGCCACGGTCATGAAGGCGAGGGCGACGTTGATGTGTACGCCGACCTGGAGCAGGATCGGGTACAGCTGATCAGCGAGCTGAGTCTGGATCACGCCTGGTTCAGTGCCCTGAACACCCGCCTAGGCTATACCGATTATCGCCATTCGGAAATTGAAGAGGGTGTGCCTCTTACCACCTTCGCCAATACCAGCCGGGAAGTGCGCGCCGAGCTGTTTCATCATCCGGTGGCCGAATGGCGCGGTGCCTGGAGTCTTCAGTACAAGCATCAGGACTTTTCTGCGGAGGGCGCTGAGGCCTTCACCCCGCCCTCGGAAACGGAAAGCCTGGCGCTGGGCTGGATGGAGGAGCGGCACTTTGGCCCGGTACAGGTTCAGTTGGGGGCGCGGGTTGAGCGGGTCGAACTGTCCGCCGATCAGGTGACGGTTCCGATGGAAGATCAACCCGGATTGCTGGCCGCCTATCAAGTGAAACAGACCTTTGAACCGTTCAGCCTGTCTGCCGGTGCGGTGTGGGATTTCACCGAGGGTTACAACCTGGGGCTGTCACTGTCCCGGGCGCAACGCGCGCCTTCGGCGGCCGAGCTGTACTCCTTTGGCCCCCATATCGGTACCAGCAGTTATGAAATCGGTGCCCTGTATGACTTGCATGAAGAGGCGGATGGGCACTTTCACGCCGAGGTCAGTCCGGCGGCGGTGGAGCTGGAAACGTCCAACAACATCGATCTGACTCTGCGCAAGTTTGAAGGTGATGTGGGCTTCACGTTGAACGCCTTCTACAACCAGATGGATGATTTCTACTATCTGTCTGCCACGGGCCTGGAAGCCGAGGACGATCACGCCGATGAACACGATCACGGCGAGGCAGAGCATGAGGAGGAAGAGGCCTTACCGGTGTATCACTACACCGCCCGCGACGCGCGCCTGTACGGTGTGGAAGGCCAACTGGTATGGCAGGTGGCCAGCCCCTGGCGTCTGACCCTGATGAGCGACTACACCCGCGCCACCCTGAATGGCGGCGAAGCCATGCCGCGTATTCCGCCACTGCGTCTCGGAGCGCAACTGGAGTATCGCCTCAATGGTTGGCGGGCGGAGTTGGGCGCGCAACATTACTTCGATCAGGACCGCACCGCCAATCTGGAAACGGAGTCCGACGGTTACACCCTGGTGGATGCCCAGCTGAGTTACGACTGGGAGTGGGCCGCGCAGACCATGACCCTCTATGTCCAGGGCAACAACCTCACGGACACCGAAGCCCGTCCGCACACCTCATTTTTGAAAGACAAGGCGCCATTACCGGCGCGTTCGCTGGCGGTAGGACTGCGCTCCCGATTCTAGCCCCTACGGATAGCACGGCAGTTTGCGTAGGGCGGATCGGTCCGACGTATCGGAGGGCAAAGCCCGCATCCGCCGTCACCCGACGCAACCAACAATTTAATAATCGAACAACAGGAGTTTCAAACATGCATTGGCAACACGGACTTTCAACCGCTTTGTGCCTGAGCTCACTGTTGGTACTGAGCGGCTGCGGTGGCAGCAGCACCGAGATTGTGGAACGCGATCCGGTGGAAGATCATTCCGACGATCACGATGATGATCATGGTTCAGCCCATGGTGACGCGCCCGAAACCAAAGGCCGGTTACTGGTAGCCGCCTACGATGAGGCCGAAGTGGTTCTCTATGATCTGGATGACGGCGACGAGCTGGCCCATTACGAACTGAATAATCCGGCTTCGGCGGTATACGCCAGCGCGAACCATCGCTTTGGTGTGATGTTGCAGCGGGATGCGGGTGAAGTAAACGCGGTGGACTCGGGTCTGATTCACGAGTATCACGATGATCACTGGGATTACACCATCACCTCCCCGAGCTTTGCCGACTTCTCGGCGCCGGGTCCACGCCCGACCCACTTCACCACCGGTGGCGAGCGTTCGGTGATTTTCTATGACGGCAATGCCGATCAGGGCGAGGCGGCTGAGGTCGGGGTCTTTTCCGAAGCCGATATGGCCGACAATGGCAGTGGCCGATGGCTGACCCTGGACACTCACCAGCACGGCGCAGCGCAGCAGTTTGGAGAGTACCTGTTTGCCACTGTCCGGGATGCCAATGATGACAGCACCACCTTGCCCAACCAGGTAGCGCGTTACCACTGGCACGATGACGAGTACGAACTCGAACAGACCTTCGAAACGCTCTGTCCCGGACTGCACGGGAGTGCCCAGTGGCATCACGGTGTCGCCTTTGGCTGCACGGATGGTGTGTTGGTGATTCACGAGGAAAACGGCGAGTTCGTCGGCGAGAAAATCGCCAATCCGGAAGGCTTTGTGGGACGCATCGGTTCGCTCTATGGAATGTCCGAGGGAGAAATACTGGTGGGTGTTGCTTCGGAAGAGCTCTATCTTATTGATCCGGAAGCGGACAGCATAGAGCCGCTTGACTGGCGCGGTGAGTCAGAGCGTACCGCCATTGGCTACGGGTTCGATGCCGAGGGTGAACACTTTCTGGTGCTGGATAGCACCGGTGATCTGATTCGCCTTGAAATCGCCGATGGCTGGGCGGTGCTTGAGCCAATCGAAGCCGTCACCAGCGACCTGGGTGGTCTGGCGGAAGACTTGCGCCCGGTGATGAGCGTGTCCCATGCGAGTCATCTGGTCTACATTACGGATCCGGTGGCCAACACGGTGGTGGAAGTGGATCTGGAATCCGGTGCGGTCGAGACGGTTCTCAACCTGGACGTTACGCCGGCCAAAGTAGCGTGGCTCGGGTTTGAAGGGGCGTTCGAGCACGACCACGAGCATTGAGGCAGGTTACGGCGGGTGCGCGGTTCAATCGCTGCGCTCAGCCCCTACGCAAGGTTGGGTAGGGCGGATCGGTCCGACGTATCGGAGGCCGCAGGCCGCATCCGCCGTTCCCCCATGCTTTCCAACACCTAAAACGTATAGGTCAACGACACAAACCCTTTCATCAACCGCTCCTCATTCACAATCGGACTATCGGTCAGCTCGTCGTCGAGTTGCTCCACGCCAATATTCCCCACCATTTGCCACCCCTGGGTGATTTCGTAAAAGAACGTCACCCCGGCCTCCGGGTTGACGGCTGAAGACGGTTGATAGGCGGGCCGCTCGGCGGTGGCCGCCTCTGTCGGCACGCCAAACTCGTAGTCCGCCAAATCGGCGCTCAGCCAATTCAACCCCACAAACGGTGACAGTCGCCAATTCCCCCACTGAAAACCGCGACTGAGCGACAGTTCCGCCTGCTGGCCGCCGGAGCGGTCGAACAGGTCCTGACTGGCGCTGACGGTAAAATCGATACCGGCGGGGAGTTCACGGGTCCAGGCCAACCCCAGCATCAGGGTGGTGTCGCGATCACCCAGACCGGCGAGGAAGGGGCTGTCCTGCTCTTCGTAAGCGCCCAGGCGTAAATCCCCCTGAAGCGCCAGTCGCCAGTCCGTGCTGCCCGCCAGGGTGTAGCGGATACGCGGTCCCGTCCACTGCAGTTTCTCACCAATGTAGACGATAGCGGGGATCACCGTGCCGGGCTGTTTGGTGCTGCCCCGGTAGGGCGAGGTCTGCCCGACTGCGCCGATGCCGACGCCCCACTGGCCCGTATCGCCCAGTATCTGGCTCAGGGAGAGGGTCTGTTGCGTGGGCGCGTCGTCGCTCAGAGTCAGCCGGGCCCGATTGAAGTTGGGCGGCCCCTTGGGGCGATAGTTGTTGGACAGGGCAATGGGCTCCCGGGGAATGCCGATAAAATTGCGATCCAACTCGCCGTTGCCGTTTTCATCCACAAACAGCAGGACGGCGTAGTCGCCTTCCGGGACGGACAGCCGAATCGGTTGTCCGGCGACAAAGCGCTCCCGGTACTGAGCGGTGCGCAGGCTGCCGAAGGTGTCGGCATCCTCAAACAACAGGACGTAGAGGGGGCCGTCAGCCGGCGGGTTGGTCAGCTCGATATCCAGTTCGGCGGCCGTGCCGGGCAGGGTGATCAGGGCGCTCAACAGCACCAGCCCGCGAAGAGCGGCCGTGCGCAATACACTGCGAAGAGAGGCCATGAAAGTTTCCTTGTGTGGGTGGTTGTCCAGCCAGTACGAAGGGTCGGCAAACCTGGATGCGTATATGCTCCAGTGTTATAACCCTAGAGCCAATAACTATTTTCTCTTAGAACCCGCTTTGGTTATGCTCGCGGGCATTATCACCCTAATCTGGACGAGACTGTATGGAATGGCAAGGCTTGTTGTCCCTTTCGCTGACCCTGGGGGCACTGGGCACTCTTATCTTCACGCGCATTGGCCCGCATCTGGTCATGACTGGCGTGATGGTGATCCTGCTGGTCTCGGGTGTGCTGACACCGTCGGAAGCCTTTTCCGGTTTCAGTAATAGCGGCCTGATCACCGTGGCCGCCATGTTTGTGGTGGCCACCGGTATTCACGCTTCGGGAGGCATCGAGCTGATTGTGCATTATCTGCTCGGTGAGCCGAAGAGCGTCCGGCGCGCCCAGATGCGGGTCGCCTTCCCGGTCGCGCTGTTCAGCGGCTTTCTGAACAATACCCCGGTGGTCGCCACCATGATTCCGGCCCTGCGGGCCTGGGCCAAGCGCATTGACGTTCCCGTCTCGAAGCTGATGATTCCCCTGAGTTACTCCGCCATTCTGGGGGGCACTCTGACGCTGGTGGGCACCAGTACCAACCTGGTGGTCAACGGTCAGTACCAGTCCATGACCGGAGAGGCTGGGTTCTCGCTGTTCTCGATTACCGCCGTGGCGTTGCCGGTGGCGATCATCGGCCTGGTTTTCATTATCGTGTTCTTCCCCCGCTGGTTGCCGGATCGGCGGGAAAAGGAAATTTTCGGGAACCTGCGGGAGTTCACTCTGGAGGTGGCCGTGGCCGCCGATGGGCCCTTGGTGGGCAAGACCGTCGTCCAGGCGGGCCTGCGTAACCTGAAGCGGATTTACCTGGTGGAGATCGAGCGCGCCGGAGCCATCGTGCCAGCGGTAGGCTCGGAAGAGCCTCTGCAGGCGGGCGACCGGCTGATTTTCGCGGGTAATACCGAAGCGATTTCCGACCTGTTGCGGATCAAGGGGATTGTGGCCTCCACCAATGGTGAGCCGACCTTGGGAAGGGAGCACAGCGAACGGCGCCTGGTGGAAGCGGTGATTTCCCCCCACAGTAACTGCATCAATCAGACCATCCGGGACTCCCAGTTCCGGGAGCGATACGGGGCGGTAGTGCTCGCCGTGGCCCGCAACGGTGAACGAGTACCGGGCAACCTGGGCACCATCAAGCTCAAGCCCGGTGACACCCTGCTGCTGGAAGCGCGGCCGGCTTTTGTCAGTCGCCAGCAGTACAACAAGGACTTCCTGCTGATCAATGACCTGCAGACCGAGGCGCCGCGCCATCAACGGGCGTACCTGGCCTGGGGCATTCTGCTCGCCGTGGTCCTGGTGTCCGCCACCGGCCTGTTGCCGATTCTGCATGCGGGCCTGCTGGGCGCTGCCGCCATGCTGATTACCGGCTGCTGCTCCGCCCCTCAGGCCCAGAAAAGCCTGGACATCACGGTATTGCTGACCATTGCCGCGTCCTTTGCGCTGGGGGTGGCACTGGATAAAACCGGCGTGGCCCGGTTGCTCGGGGAGACACTGGTCAGTCTCAGCGGTGGTCATCCCTGGCTGATTCTGCTGATGGTCTATATATCGGTCTCCATTCTCACCGAGTGCATTACCAACAATGCGGCGGCCATCATCATGCTGCCGGTGGTGCTTGAGATCACCGAAAAAGCGAGCCTGAGCCCTGAGCCCTATATTTTCGCCCTGATGATTGCCGCCTCCGCCAGCTTTGCCACGCCGTTGGGCTACCAGACCAACCTGATGGTCTACGGCCCGGGGGGGTACCGCTTTACCGATTTCCTGAAGGTCGGGGCGCCGATGAATGTCGTGATTGGTATTTCGACCATCGTGGTGCTGATTCTGGGCTGGCCGCTGACCGCTTAGCCCGGGGCCTCTGTCGGGTTACGCTTCGCTAACCCGACCTACTCGGAGATTGCGCAGACCCCGTAGGTCGGGTTAGCGCGCAATCCGACGGGCAGAAGCCTATTAGGCTTTTGGCCTTACCAGTTGACCGTCGGACCAATATCGAATTATCCTGCCGAAACGCTCTACCTCTGGAGGCGCACTACTGGTGTGTCTTTTACCCTCAATGATTACCAAATTCGGTAGGTTAGGCTATGAAGAGAATCCAAGACGTCCTCATCGGTAACTGCTCACGCTCGGCTCGACTCGCTGTCGTCGCGCTGGCAGTCACGATCGCCGCTTGCGGTCAAAAATCGTCAGTTGAAGAACCTCAGAAAAGCCACAGTCAACCTGAGCTGGAAGCCCGAAACAGTGAATTGCTCAGTGTGGACGGCTATCAATTCAAAGACCTGAATAAGAATGGGGCGCTGGACACCTATGAAGACTGGCGCCGACCTACCGCTGAGCGGGTCGAGGACCTGGTCGGCAAAATGTCGCTGGAGGAGAAGGTTGGCTTTATGCTGATCAGCTCGGTGAGTATGGACGGCGGGAGTGCTTTCGGCTTAAGGGATGGGGGTGGAGAGGTGACGAGTGGCCTGTCCGAGGAGGACATCGTCATGGAGATGAATCTCTTCACTCGGCAGCCTCTACCCGAGCCGATGCTGATGTTTTCCGGTACCACGAAGGGAATAGAGGAGCGCCACCTCCGACATCTGATTCTGCGTACCAATGCCGATCCCCGGTTAATCGCAGAGTGGGCCAACAACGTTCAAGCGGTCGCGGAAGGTACCCGTTTGGGAATTCCCGTGATCGTTTCATCCAACCCGCGTAATCATGTAACGGTAGATAACGCTATGGGGGTTGGTCTGGGCGACACCACCTTCTCCACTTGGCCCGGTGAGCTGGGGCTCGCTGCCATGCGGGACCTTGAGTTGACCCGTGAGTTTGCTGAAATTGCCGGCCGTGAGTGGGCATCGGTCGGGCTGCGCAAGGGCTATATGTACATGGCGGACCTCGCCACGGAGCCGCGCTGGGAACGTGTCGAAGGGACCTTCGGCGAGAACGCCGACTTGGCAGCGGACATGATCCGTGAGGTGACCCTGGGCTTCCAGGGAGAGAATTTGGGGAAAGGCTCGGTCGCCCTGACCACTAAACACTTTCCCGGTGGCGGCCCTCAGGTTGATGGGCAGGACCCCCACTTCTTCTGGGGCAAGGATCAGCATTATCCTGGCGACATGTTCGATTACCATCTGAAGCCGTTCAAAGCGGCCATTGAGGCCAAAACCTCATCCATTATGCCGTACTACGCGAAGCCGGTAGGAACAGATTTTGAAGAGGTGGCGTTTGCTTACAACAAGCGGGTCTTGACCGGACTGTTAAGGGAGCAGATGGGGTTTGAGGGGATTATCAATTCGGATACCGGCCCCATCGAAATGATGCCCTGGGGAGTGGAGTCCCTGTCATTGCCGGAGCGCTACCGCAGAGCACTAGACGCCGGTGTTGACCTCTTCTCCGGAACGGCGGATCCGGCCAGTTTGCTCGAAACCGTGAAGAGCGGGCTGGTCTCGGAAGCCCGTCTGGATGACTCCGTTCGGCGCTTGTTGGCGGAGAAGTTTGCNTTGGGACTGTTTGAGGACCCTTATGTGGATCCCGGCTATGCAGAGAGGATCGTGGGCAGTGAAGAGCATCAGGAGCGGGCCGACCTCGCATTGCGCAAATCCATAGTGCTTCTGCGTAATGACGATTCGCTCCTTCCGCTGANATCCGGTTCCAAGGTTTATGTGGAGCGTTATCGGGACGATTTGAAAGGTGGCAATCCCAGTGAAGTCTTCGCTCCGATGTCCCATCCGTGGGANGTTGAGTTTGTGCGCACACGTGAAGAGGCGGATGTCGTGGTGCTTTGGTTGCTCCCCAATAACGGTGGCCTGTTTGGCTCCACGGGTGNCTCAATTGACCTCAGGCTTGGCGAGAACGGTGTCGATGTAGAGCGCGTGAATCAAGCGCTGCAAGANAAGCCCACGGTGGTAGCGATCAACTTCAGCAATCCNTGGGTGATCAATGAGATTGATCAGGGNTCCTTGAACACAGTTGTGGCGACTTTTGGNACNTCCATGGAGGCGCTGATGGATGTTGTGGAGGGNCGGTTCGCNCCCACCGGGAAGCTTCCNTTTACCATCCCCATCTCNCAGCAGGCGGTGGAGACCAATCGNTCAGATGTTCCCGGTTATCTTGAGCCAGAGGGTTATGCTNTGTTTGAGTTTGGTGCAGGTTTGACCTATTGATACACCGGCANAANCACNCTATGAAGCGCCATATGCCTTANGCNGGTCTCGCGACANNGAACCTGGNTGANGNNNNGGCGCTTCCGGGTNTTATNGANGCGNTGGGCTGTTGAGATACCGGGGTGGATANACTCGTTGTTCAACGTTAGGANTTGCCGTGTTNGTTNACCANTTTTTCGGCTTGAATCAATAGATCTTCCAAAGGCNNTTCAATGGCTAGCGAGAAAACGTCTTCTTCATCTGCCGGGATCTCCAAGGTTTCCAGTTGGCTATCCAGCAGGCTGGGAGGCATAAAATGATCGTTACGTGCGAGCATACGTTGCGCCAANGTCTCCCGCTCACCGGTCAAGTGTAGGAATATCACGTTTAAACCGCAGTGACGCAAAGGCTCGCGGTGGAATTTCTTAAGACCGGAGAAAGCAAGAATGGCTGGCCTGTTGTCTTCGGCGTGNTCTTTNAGCTCTTGACAGATAGCCGATATCCAGGGTTTTCGCATGTCATCGGTCAAGGGCTTTCCNGANGCCATGTGCGCACGAGANTCAGCGCTGTGAAAGTCGTCGGCGTCCAGGAAGCGCCAATTCAGGTGGCCCGCCAGCGCCNTTCCAAGAGTTGTCTTGCCAGATCCTGACACNCCCATTACCACGATCAAAACAGGAGTGNGTGACTCNTTCGGGANGTTTGAAGAGGTTGTCATAGTCAAAAGCCTGTTTGCTTGTAATGCCACCNNTACAGCTCCTNTCATGNAGCCANGANTCGCTGTAAAGGGATCGGAAGGCTGGCCTGGTAAGCCAGCCTTATCCAAAGTAACTACCAATTATAAAGCGTGCCGTCTTCAAGNCGNTTTACCGGNAGGTAGGCGCGTTTGTAGGGGTAGCGAGCGGCCAGTTCCTCATCAATGTCNACGCCATGCCCCGGAGCGGAGCCNGCGTGAAGGTAACCATCCTCAAAATGATAATCGTGCGGGAACACTTCGTTCGTTTGCTCTGTGTGCCGCATNTACTCCTGAATGCCAAANTTGGGAACCCAGGTATCAAAATGTAGTGCCGCTCCCATGCAAATNGGNGANAGNTCTGTGGGGCCGTGACAACCGGTNCGCACATTGTACAGNTCGGCCAGGTTGGCAATGCGGCGGAAATGGGTGATGCCGCCAGCGTGAACGACGGTGGCCCGGATATAATCAATCAACTGCTCNGAGAACAGCTGTTGACAGTCATAGATAGAGTTGAAGACNTCCCCGACGGCNAGNGGNGTTGTCGTGTGTTGGCGGATNAACCGGAANTTNTCCTGATTTTCCGCCGGTACAGCGTCTTCAAGCCAGAACAGGCGGTAGGGTTCCAGGTCTTTACCCAAGCGNGCCGCCTCAATGGGNGTCAGGCGNTGATGGGCGTCGTGCAACAAATGATGCTCAAAGCCAAACTTCTCCCGAAGCTTATCAAACANCTTGGGCACATGGTTCAGGTACTTTTCGGTNGACCAAACCTGCTCGTCAGGCAGGCCAACATCGGCAGGCTCATAAAACATCTTGTCCTCGGTCACCCCATAAATGGAAGGNATGCCGGGAACNCCACACTGAGCTCGGATCGCTTTATATCCCATGTCGATGAACTTGGCGACTTCGTCGACGGTTTCCTCAATATCGACGCCGTTGGCGTGTCCGTAAACCATAACGCCATTGCGCGAACGGCCGCCCAGGAGTTGATAGAGTGGTAGTCCTGCCACTTTACCTTTGATATCCCAAAGCGCGATGTCTATACCCCCNATAGCTGCCATGGTAACGGGACCCCGGCGCCAGTAAGCNCCGCGATACATGTATTGCCAGATGTCCTCAATATCCTGGGGGTCCCGGCCGATGAGGCAGGGAAACAGATGATCCTCAAGGTATGAGGCAACGGCCAACTCCCGACCGTTAAGGGTCGCATCCCCTACACCGTAAACCCCTTCATCCGTTTCGATTTTGACGGTAACGAAGTTACGGCCAGGGCAGGTTACAATAACCTTGCAATTAACAATTTTCATATTGACTCCGAGTGACTAGGTATATCGANACTGTCGAGCTCCGTGAATGCTCTCTCACGGGTCGTCTATAGACGTCGGCGTACGGGTCGGCGTCGCAGTGGCCTGANNTGTGGCCTTACCACTTGGCCATAATACCAGNANGNAGGGTGTCGTCAACATGTTTATAGATGANATAAATACTATTTTTTTGTGGGGCGCANCTTTGANCCATGCGGTTTGAGTTTGGTTTGGGCCTGATCTATTGATGCNTCGGCACAGCTACTGGTCACCTATGGGNCGCCAGGAAGGCTGAGCGCCCCTCTCTATNCCTTTTATANCTTCCATTCCTTCGGTCATTTTTCCTCAAAAACNGGTTGACTTTTGGGANTCACNTGATCATCATGGTAAAGTGGTCAGGCCACCAGGCAGCGGGTGGTTTGGCCATCTTCGAAAATAACAGTTTCCGACCTGTAGGGCCGGAATCAACAGGTGAGGTTATAACCATGGGTGAGATACAGAAACAGCTACTGCGAGCGGCCTTGTGCTGCTTGTGGGTGGTGGCGGCCTCNGTAGGGGCNGCTGAAGGCGGTGACGAANACGACTCGGATAANGAGTTTTTCTCGGTTTTTCCTGATGCAGANGTTTACCCGCANCCCGCGCCATTGCTGACCAATATCTACGGTCGCGAGCGTCGCTCCCTCAACGGCATGTGGGACATNAAAGTGGATGAAGCGGGCATCGGCTGGAGAATCGGTGGATACATCAATGACCTGAACCGAGNCCAGCTCACCGGCATGGAGCTCAAAGAAACCTCGTTTGATGATCGNAGCCAGCTTAAGGTTCCCGGTGACTGGAACAGCCAGCGTGTCGATCTGGATCGCTACCGCGGAAAAATGTTCTATCACAAAATTGTGCCGNTTGATAAGGAAGAGGGAAAAAGGTACTTCGTTCATTTTGGTGGCGCCAACTATGTCACNGACCTGTTCGTCAATGACGAGCTGGTGGGTCGACATGAGGGCGGCTANACCGCATTCAATTTTGATGTNACAGACCACATCAAAGACGGANAGAATACGATTATCGTTCGCGTCGATGCTTTTNTGGACGACAGNACCATCCCGACGATGCGCACCTCNGATTTNTGGAAATACGGNGGNATTACTCGCGATGTAAACCTGCTGACGCTGCCTGAAAAGCATGTCAGCCAGTATCACGTATACCTGGATGANCGGGAGAGNGGGGAGATCANGGGCTGGNTTCAGTTGTCCGATAACGTTCANCGTGGGGCTGTGACGGTAGAAATCCCCGAAGCGGGTGTCAAACAGANGGTGTCTGTGGGTAANAACGGACGCGCTGAGTTCAGCGCCCAGGCCGATCTTCAACTCTGGAGCCCGGAAAACCCGAAACTNTATGACGTGAAAATCAGCTATGACGGGCGTGAGATCAANGACNNGATAGGNTTTAGAACCATCGAAACCGAGGGTCAGAACATCGTACTTAATGGTAAACCNGTAAAGCTCTATGGCATCAGCATGCATGAAGAAACNCCNCTGCGNGCGGGGATGGCCAACTCNCCNGANGATGCCGAAGTNCAGATGAAGCTGATTAAAGANCTGGGTGGNANCTTNGTNCGTCTCGCNCATTANCCNCANAATGAGCACACTGTCAGAATGGCCGATAANCTNGGNTTGATGGTNTGGAGTGAAATTCCCATTGTCTCCNTGATTGACTGGGATAACGAACACACGCAACAGGTTGCTCAAGCTCANATTAGCGACAATGTTACCCGGGATTTGAATCGAGCCTCNATCGTCATGTGGTCTATCGCCAATGAGACCTTTCCTCAGTCCCAGGAGCGTTTGGATTTCCTCAAGGGGCTCGCTGAAACCGCGAGGTCGTTGGATGCCAGTGATCGCCTGATCGCCTCGGCTCTGATCGGTGACTTTTCNAAGGAGTTTGAAGAGGTNGGTAACCATCTTTTGTATTCGCTGATACATGATTCAGAGCTTCCCGAGGCAGAGAAGGATCGTCTGAGAGCAATGTTTGAAAAGACCGCGCCTGACGACTTCGACAAAAATGATGTGGTTACGGTCATGATCAAAGACCAGCTGGGTGAAGTGGTTGATATTGTTGGTTACAACGAGTATTTCGGCTGGTATTACTCCGCCTTTTTTGCCCCCGAGCTCGGGGTAGATGAGGGACTGATTCGAGANACTATGTTCAAGTTGATGCCAAAAATGCGATTCAATAACGTCTTTGGCAAGCCGATGATCATCTCTGAGTTTGGGGCGGGNGCAAAAGCCGGATTCCATTCCGAAGAGGGCGTCATCTGGTCGGAGGAGTATCAGGCCAGAGTGTACCGGGCTCAAGTGGACATGCTGGAACGAAGTGAAGCGGTTAAAGGCATGTCCCCNTGGATTCTGACGGATTTTCGTTCCCACCTTCGTGAGCTGAATGGAATCCATGAGACTTACAATCGCAAAGGTCTGATTTCTGAAACCGGTGAAAAGAAAATGGCGTTTGATGTGCTTAAAAACTTCTATCACGAGCAGCGTGATTTGTAGGTAACAGTTGATCTCCCTTGACGGGCGTACTCATATCTTCTGGTGCGCCCTTTTTTGGCCTATTTTTGAAAGTGTATCAACGTACATTTCCAAAAGCTGGCCCGGCTGATATTCGGTAATACCTGTTAAAGTGGTTATTTTTATGAAAATTGTAAACTGTAAAGTGATTGTGACCTGTCCGGGTCGAAACTTCGTGACCGTAAAGATCGAGACTGATGAGGGTGTATACGGGATTGGCGATGCGACACTTAACGGACGTGAACTGTCGGTNGTTTCTTATCTGGAGGATCATCTGTTTCCCTGTCTGATAGGGCGAGANCCTCAACAGATTGAAGATATCTGGCAGTACCTGTATCGAGGTGCNTATTGGCGTCGTGGACCGGTTACCATGACCGCNATTGCCGGTATCGATACNGCNCTGTGGGATATTAAAGGAAAAATTGCCGGACTTCCGCTTTATGAGTTGCTTGGCGGACGGTCACGAGATGGNGTGATGGTTTATGGNCATGCGAATGGCGTGGATATTGAGGAGACGGTGGATGAGGTGGCCAAGTATATTGATCTTGGTTACAAAGCCATTCGTGCCCAGTCCGGNATTCCNGGNATTCCCTCCACCTATGGGGTCGCCAAAGAGAAAATGTACTANGAGCCGGCNGACTCGGATTTACCCTCNGAAAACGTCTGGTCCACTGAGAAATATATGAANCATGTCCCTAAGCTTTTCGATAAGCTCAGGGAGAAATTCGGCTTCGAGCACCACTTGCTTCACGATGCCCATCACCGGCTGACACCGATTCAGGCCGCTCGCGTGGGCAAGGATCTTGAGCCCTATCGCCTGTTCTGGTTGGAGGACTCTGTTCCCGCGGAAAACCAGGAGAGNTTCCGCCTGATCCGTCAGCANACGACAACNCCCTTGGCNGTGGGGGAAATCTTCAACTCCATCTTTGACTGTCAACAANTGATCACCGAGCANCTGATTGACTATATTCGCACCACGGTGGTGCATGCNGGTGGTATCACNCACCTTCGGCGAATTGCGAATCTGGCGGANCTGTATCAGGTCCGTACGGGCAGTCATGGCGCGACAGACCTTTCTCCCGTCTGTATGGGNGCCGCNCTGCACTTTGATACCTGGGTNCCAAACTTTGGCATCCAGGAGTATATGCGCCANACCGANCAGACNGACGAGGTGTTTCCNCACGACTACCNCTTCGATAAAGGCTANNTNTACGCAGGAAGNGCCCCNGGNCATGGTGTAGATATTGATGAAAAGCTGGCCGCAAAATATCCNTACAGTCCGGCNTACTTGCCNGTCAANCGTCTGGAAGANGGCACCATGTATAACTGGTAANGGNGTTGNANGTANCCAGGGANGGATTGACTCGAGAGCAGACTGATGCGATTATTGTTGGCCTGACCACCAGATATGTTAACCAACNCAATAGAGCAGCGCCAATGGAAATACAGGCAGTCAAAGTCCGTCGACTTTACCTCGAGGTCGCCGGTCAAATCGAGTCGCAGATCAAAGCCGGAAAAATCAAACCGGGCGGACGACTTCCNTCCGAGCGGGACCTGGCGGTTAAATTTGATGTCAGTCGGCCCACTATTCGTGAGGCCATGATTGCCCTGGAAATTGCCGGACTGGTGGAGATCCGNACCGGGCGTGGGATCTACGTGGTCAAGCAGCGCTCGCCNCANGANCTGGAGGTTNGGGATGANGGGCCGGGACCGTTTGAGATCCTTGANGCCCGNCGNTGCNTGGANACCGANACGGTGGCGCTGGCGGCGGCNCGGATTACCCANNAGCAANTAATGGANCTNGAGCTTGCCTTGCGGGAAATGGAANACGANGGGGNTGANGGGAGTGTGACGGAGCGNGCCGATGAGCGNTTTCACTGNATNATCGCNGAAGCCTCCCAAAACAGTGCGCTGGCGGCCACCGTNAGGTGGTNNTGGCAGCTCAGGAATGAGTCCGAGATNAGCACNCTGTTTCACAAGAGGGTGCGNGANGAGGGNGTGCACCCTTCTGTGAANGAGCATCGCCGAATCTTTAATGCGNTGAAAAACCGGGANCCANTTGCCGCAAAGAATGCNATGAGAGCCCATATNTCAAGGGCGTTGGAGCGGGANTGGGCGCTNTTGGATGACGGNGCTGGCANCATTGNTTCTGTAGACGAAGACGACTGATCCCATANGCCNTTAATAAAGGTGNACTCCTCAACNTGNCNGTGCACCTNNGGCTCNTTCCNGTNNNCCCCCTCTTCGGTCTATCNATACNCTGTAATTTGCNCTANCGNTCATTTTTTGTTCAAAAAAAGTACAAGCAANTGCTTGACTCCNNANGTTNGNNGGGTTAAGGTGGCCTTACCACTTGGCCNTATGGCCTTGGCGAGCATGCGCAAACACGCAGTCAGCATGAGGGTCGGTAATTCTGTCCTCGTCGCTCGACCACAAAAGGGGTAGGAGAGACTTCAATCAGCCAAGAGGCGTCTTTGGGGCGCCGTTAGGATGTTGCAGCGGGTAGTTTGTGGCGCTTTGGATAAAGCGGTTGTCCACAAGAGCTGTAGCGGCGTTGGCATCAGCGAAGTTCCCACTGACGCTCAAATATTAAATAAATGAGGCGTTAGTTATGAGCGTAAACATCCTGTCAAAAAAGCGACTCAGCATCGCAGTTGGTCTGTTGAGTGCGGGTATTGGTTTTCCCAGCGCAGTCCAGGCCCAACCGCAGCTTGAAGAAGTGCTTGTCACCGCCCAGAAGCGGGAGGAGAGCGCCCAGGACATTCCCGTAGCGGTATCGGCCATCGATAGCGAAAGTCTGGAGAATATGGGCGTTAACGATTTTAACGACCTGACCAAAGTATCGCCGTCATTGACCATTACGCAGGGTGATCAGGCGAACAACAGCCCGATCGCACTGCGGGGTATTGGTACTTTTGCATTCGGCATGAGCATTGAGCCCAGTGTCGCGGTGATTATCGACGATGTCCCCGTCGCCGCGAGTGCTCAGGCTTTTTCGAATCTTGTGGACGTTGAACGAATAGAAGTGCTGCGCGGGCCGCAGAGCACTCTGTTCGGAAAGAGCGCGTCTGCTGGTGTGATCAATATTACGACCAAAGAGCCGTCAGAGTACCCGGAAGCAACGATCGAGTTGAGCGCGACTGACGATGAAGAGGTTCGAGTTCTGGGCTCGGCGTCTGGAATGTTAACCGACACTCTGGGTGTCCGGGTCAGTGGCTATCATTCAGATTATGAAGGCCATGTTGAAAATCTGCATACCGGAAACACCATTAATGGCAAGGAAAGCAAAGGCCTCCGTTCAAAGTTCCGCTGGGATGCGAGCGCGGACCTTACGCTAACGCTAATTGCGGATATCAATGAATCGGAAGATAACTGCTGTGCGTCGCCCTTCAACTATGTGTCGCCCGACGCTCGCAATATTAATGACGACCCTCCAGCGGTATGGCTGGAAGGTATTACACCTTCAAGAGAGAACGACCAGGTTCGAATAGATGCCGAGCCGCGAAATACCTCCGACGACTGGTCAACCACGCTGAAGGCCGAATACGATCTGGGTGAACACNCTCTGGCGTCCATCACCGGGCTTCGGAAGTGGGAGTATACGTTTTTTCAAGATATTGATGCGACTCAGACCTTTGAGCTGAATCAATCATCTGGTTATGAGACNGATCTTCTGACGCAAGAATTTCGATTGACNTCTCCNGCATACGATAANTTCGACTACGTGGCGGGACTGTACTTTGAGAAAAAGGATAATNCCCGNTGGTTCCAGCGAGGCCCCGTGTTNGTNGCTGACTGGAGCGCCGANGCGGACAACGAGATTGCNGCNGTGTTTGCTCAGGGTAAGTATTCGATCAACAACAGTCTGACCNTGATTGGTGGNCTGCGCTACCATCAAGAAGATATTGGTGTGAGTTTCCTGNGGCCGGGAGATGANCCTNTNACNGGCACATCTNCAGATGATGTGGTTTTGGGGAANTTGTCCCTCCAATANTTCACTGCGGGTGATCTGATGTTCTTTGGTAGCTACAGTCAGGGNCATAAAGGTGAGGGNTATGACATTACCAGTTCCTTCTCNGAGAGCTCTGCTGANTCTCCGGTAGGTGCAGAGACCTCTGACTCNTTCGANCTTGGTATGAAAGGTACCTTCCTGAACCGTCGGCTTCAGCTGAANACCACTTTGTTCTCAACCTCNTATGAGGGNTTTCAGGCGCAAAGTACNGTNACNNANNCGGANACTCAGACGNTTGAATTNAAGCTGAATAACGTGGGNGATNTNCANACNTCCGGNNTTGANNTNGANGCCANTCGCACTTTTGACTGANAATCTTCANGTNGATATGGGNNTNGCCNTGATCGANGCGGANATCGANGAGTTNACNGGNGCNGATTGNTATGNCCTNCAGACNGAAGCNCAGGGCTGNGNNGATGNNAAGCAGGANTTGAGTGGCACCGANCTNAATAACTCGCCGGATCTCAAAGTNACNCTNGGAGCGAATTATGATTGGCGCTTTGANGACCTGCCTTTTGATGGCTTCATCAACGGTTCTTATCAGTGGCAGGATGANGTTNGATTCAGTCTGCTNAATGACCCGACGACCTATCAGGANGCTTACGGNATATTNAATCTGAATGTCGGCATTCGCGATAAGGACGATGCCTACAANCTGACCCTNTTTGTCAANAATGTGACCGATGAGTCCTATGTGAGCGGAGCCGGACAGTCGCAAGGNNTATTTGGNGGGGAAAGCGTGCTGACCCANCAGGTGCCNCGTGCCGCACAGCGTTATGCGGGGGTGAAGCTCAAGCTCAATTTCTAGGAATCTGGCGGCTACNCGTGTTCTCTCTCTCTCACTTGGGGTAGCTGCCCAGTGTGGAAGCCAGTCGGATTAACAGGGATGTGCACACTTTATCCGGGGCTTGTCATTCAGGCCTCGGTTTTTTGCTTTNAGCTTCAGNGCCGCAGNAGTGCNTTGTGGGGAAACGTAAAGTTNCNATATTGTNTATTGCAAGCAGTCAGGTAAAGCGNTAAGGTGGCCTTACCGCTTTGTGGTGTCCGAATNCGCTCNTTGGATATCTAAAGTTNTCCTAAATATGGACGGCTTAGTCATGAAAAAATTAATAATTATCTTTCTTGCAACAATCTCGATTGCTGGCTGTTCGACGCAACAGAAAGCCGAGCCNGGTTCAACTAACNTAATCGATGACTCCCTGAGTCATTTTGAGAATATTTATGATTATGGTGACGCTCGAGTCGAAAACGGCGAGTTGATACTTCGCTCAACCGGTAANTGGTTCTTGNCNACCAAAAAACGCTACCAAGATTTTATTCTGACGGCNGAAGTGATCATGCCCGACGTCAACGAATACAGCAACTCGGGCATAATGTTCAGAGGCCAGGTNAAAACGACCGAGAGATNNGCNNGAGGCNATGGGCTATCAGGCCGANGTTGATCCGAGTGATCGNAANTGGAGTGGCGGGCTTTATGANCAGGCTCGTCGCCAGTGGCTNCACCCGGTNCACNCNACNCGNTCTGAACCCGATGAAGATTTTAAAGAAANCTATCTGNCNGGNTGGACCGATGANATGGCCAACGCCTACCGCCATCTCGAGTGGAACAAGTACCGAATCGAGTGCCGGGGAAGTGATATTAAAATNTANGTCAATGGCGTTCTGACNACNCATGTTCGAGACANNAAGGACAGTGAAGGTTTTATCGGCTTGCAGCATCATGGCAGTCANTTATTGAAAGAGACCGGCCGTACCAACAATATTGTACGTTTTCGNAATGTNACTATTACTGANTTGGAGTAGGTNGTGCGGACANNTAAAAANTTCAANAANAATAGTGTNNCNGTATTGGNTCATACCCTGGTTGGNCTNTCNATCGTAGGTTGTTCGTANGCGGTNTTAGAGGANGATTCTCAGNCGGGNTCCGAGACATCGGAAACCGAGGCGACGACAACAAACCTGGGTGATCGCGAAGGTCACGACATGACGCCGCCCATTGCCGCNGAGGATATTCCGCCCGCACCGGTTCTGACGGTTNCAGAAGCCTTGGAGTCCATGCAGATACAACCGGGCTTTGAGTTGGANANNGTCNCNGCCGANCCCTATGTCTTCAATCCAGTGGCCTTGAGCTTTGACGGTGACGGGCGTATGTGGGTTGCGGANATGACCACGTTCATGCCNGATCTGGATGGCAATAATGAAGAAATTCCCGTTGGAAGCATTGCCATTNTGGATGATACCGATGGNNACGGGAANGTGGATAANCGAACGGTATTTCTTGACGATATTATNCTGCCCCGAACCATAGCATTGGTAAAAGGTGGCATTCTGTATTCCGATCAGACCCAACTGTACTTNGCCGAAGTCAAGGCGGGGGATNAGCTGGGTGTTCGCGAAGTGGTTGATCCGGATTANGCTCGGGGNGGCAGTGTAGAGCATAAGCCCAATGGGATGCTCTACGCNCTNGANAACTGGTACTANAACGCCAAAAGTGATCGTCGCTACAAAGTCCTCCCNCTNGATGNNGANNTNCCTNNAGGATCTGAAGANATCTATCGNAATCANTACTGGAAGATGGCGCTCTCCAAAACNGAATCCCGNGGNCAGTGGGGCATCAGCATGGACGANTATGGNCGACTNTTCCATAACTGGAATAGTGTNCCTGTGCAGGGNGANTNTNTNCGTCCNAATTCNCTNAANCGNAACCCCGNACTGGTTCAGGAGATAAAAGCCCATAGCATNGGNGNCAANCGGGTATACCCCGNNCGNATCAATCCCGGTGTGAATCGAGCCTATTTGCCGGAGACNCTGGTTTCCGAAGGGCCCGACAAGGGCAANCTGGTCAANTTTACCGCCTCTAGCGGCAGTGTGGTTTATCGGGGNAATCAGCTTCCTGATGAGTATTACGGTGTGGCTTTCGTTCCTGAGCCNGCAGCCAACCTGATNTCNGCCAGGCGTATCGTTGAGGGACAGGGCGAGCTGAGCGGNGAGGAGCTCTATCCGCAAAGTGAGATACTGGCATCTACTGACGAGCGTTTTCGGCCGGTNAATCTTTATACAGCACCTGACGGAACCTTATACATAGTCGATATGTACCATGGCGTAATTCAGCANAANGAGTTTCTGACTACCTATTTGCGGGAACAGTCTGAAGCTCGTNACCTGGACGAAAATAACAACAATATGGGCAGGATATACCGGTTGCGTTGGGCTGAGAACGAGNTNCNGGACAAGCCTCAGTTGCTCAATAAAACCAGTTCACAGCTGGTNCCANACTTGGCTCATGCGAATGGTTGGNACCGGGATACCGCCAGACGTCTGATTGTNCANCGNAATGACANNNNTGTCGCGGAANAAATTNCTCGNCTTGTGGAAACAAGCGANGACCATCGNGCTCAGATCAANGCGCTTTGGACNTTGGAGGGGCTGAATGCTGTCAACCNGGAAAGNATCCGAGCNGGNTTGNANTCNCCNCACNNTAAAGTAAANGTTTCNGCCATTGAGTTNCTGACACNCCTTTCTGAGANNGAACANCAGGAATTTGNGNNGNANCTTGTCAGNTTGTCGACCAGCGACTATGAGATTGCGCTGCAATTGGCATTGAGTGCNGGAGAGCTGAAAATNGACAACACGATGGANCTGTTGACGTCGGTGTTGANTGAGTATGGCGANCGGCCANTGATCAACGAGGCNGTGGTCAGNGGAATTGCGGGTCNAGAGCAAGAGCTGNAGTCCTACTTAGGNGATGANATTAATGANAAGCTGAGCAGTCTCCTGAATCTGGTGGGAAANCAACAGATTGTTGAAAGTAACGTAGATTATCTCGTNACCAGGGAACANATCCAGTATATGAGNGGCCANGAGATGTATGAAGGNCGTGCAGCCTGNGCGGGTTGCCATGGCCAGCATGGGAAAGGTCAGGAGGGTATGGCGCCGCCNCTGGCNAATAGTNATTGGGTCACCGGTGANNCAGAAGTACTGATTANAGTNCTNCTNCACGGCNTGCGNGGTCCNATCAAGGTCAANGATGTTGAATANGANTTTCCNCTNGTNATGCCCGGNNTGGCNGNTAATGANAGCTTTAGNGATCAGGATCATGCNNATATCGCCACGTACATCCGAAATAATTGGGGTAATNCGGCAGGNGCTGTCAGTGCCGATGAGGTCAGAGAGNTTCGAGAGCAAAGCGCNNCNCNGAATCAACCGTATACNGCCAGTGATTTGGGNCNNTANTCATGNAAACANNTANCCNGGNGCCTTCTGACGGCTCNGTAGAGANNANCTNGCCTGCNGTTCGTGTNGGCATTGTNGGCCTGGGCAATATTGCCCGGCAACACATTCAGAATATNGTCGATGGAGAGGTGCAGGGNTGTNANATNGGGGCCATCTGTTCNCGCAGTGGCTCCGANCTNTCGGATGAGCTTGGGGTNCAGCACTTCTCTGATTACCGNGCGCTGTGCGATTCGGGNNTGGTGGATGCGTTGATCATTGCCTCGCCCACCATGCAGCACTTCTCCATGGCCAAGTACGCCCTGGAGCGGAAGCTTCATGTGATGCTGGAGAAGCCGATCGGTCTGTCTTCGTTTGAAGGTGAAACGCTTCTTCAGTACGCCGACGANAACACCGTGTTNGCGNTGATGCTGAATCAGCGNACCGATCCCACCTTCAGCAAAATGAAGGAAATTGTGGAGAGTGGCGTTTTGGGGNCGATCCAAAGNACCCATTGGACCATGACCAACTGGTTCAGGCCTGAGATCTATTTTGAGGTCAGTGACTGGCGCGCCACCTGGAAGGGCGAGGGCGGTGGTGTACTGCTCAANCAGTGCATTCACAATCTGGATGTATTTCAGTGGATCTGTGGTCTTCCCAATGAGATTCANGGGTTCTGTGAGTTCGGTAAGTATCATCAGATCGAAGTTGAAGATGAAGTGACGGCGTATCTNCGCTACCCCAATGGCGCCACNGGNNTGTTTGTCGGNTCTACCGGTGAGGCTCCNGGCGTCAATCGTTTCGATGTGATNGGCGANAGGGGCAGCTTACACTTTGATNCGGGTCAGNTTACNTTGGTCCGAAACCAGCAGAGTACATCAGAGTTCAACNGACAGACNGACGATATGTTCGGTATGCCTGAGAGCCACTCCGAGATTGTCNGCACGGGNGGNAAAGTGAATCAGCACGCCCTGATAATGACCAACTTTGTGGATGCCATCCGAAAGGGNGAGACACTTCTAACTCCTGCGGAGCAGGGCCTGGCGTCCTTGGATATGGCCAACGCCATGTTGTTATCNACATGGNTTAAGAGACCGGTAAAGCTACCGCTTGATCGACAGACTTATCAAGGGGCGCTGGAGGACAGGATTGCTTCGTCATCGCTTCGTAAAAAGTCGAATAGAAAGGCCAAGGTCNATATGTCAGCCTCGTATCGCTGAGCGAACATCGATTGCCTTTTATCCTACAGACTATTCAATGAAATCCAGGATCCAGTATGAGTGATTCCGCTAATNATGAGCTGGCNACCTTAAGCCGCATTTCCGNTAAGCCCTGGTACGCCCGGGTTCCAACCTATCTGATACTGAGCGGTCCNGGATGGTTGCAGGGNGCNATGNCTCTNGGNGGNGGGAGTGCCGTTACNTCNCTGACCATTGGTGCTTTGTTTGGGTACGAGTTTCTATGGGTNCAGCCGGTATCAATGATCATTGGCTGCGTGATGTTATTTGCGCTATCGCATCAAACCNTGCATACNCANATNAAACCGTTTGAAGCAATGAAAAAGTATGTCAACGCCCCGTTGGCATGGCTTTGGGCGATCGCAGCATTTGCTTCCAGTATTATCTGGGGGTTCGCTCACTATCCGCTCAGTGCCGGTATGATTGAAGANATTGTCGTGGTNTCCACAGGNTGGTCCGTNGATGAGGGGAACACGGTTGGACGTGATATGTATCTGTTGGCTCTGGCGATTCTGGTCTGGGCAGGCTGCGCATACACNGCATGGAAATATGGTGAACAGGCCGGAGAATCAGGCGGAAATAGGTCGGGTAAGGCCAATGCGATCAAGATATTCGAGACCGGTATNAAACTACTGAGTGGGTCGGTAATTTTTGCCTTTGCTTGGGTGGTTATCAGTGCGAGCTTGAATGGNAAGGTCGATTGGGGAGCTGTGATGGCTGGTTATATTCCCACTTCACTGCCTCAGGATGCAGANGGCGTCACTATAATGATGGCGGCGCTNGGAAGCGCGGTGGGTATTAATATGACNTTTATCTATGGTTATACACTTCTGTATAAAAAGTGGACGCCGGCGCACGTCGAGCTCTCACGGTACGATATCGGCTTTGGTCTGGTGTTGCCTTACGTTCTGGTCACCAGCTTGATNTCCATTGCGGCGGCNGGGGCNTTTTTCAATTCNGANATGGATATTCAAGGNAANCTGAGCCCTGCGGTTGCNGGCAAGATGTTTATGTCCGCNGGGTTGGATGAAGTGACCAGTCGCCTGATCTTTGCNTTTGGGATATTGGGCATGGCGGTCGGTTCCCTGGTTATGCACATGCTGTGTTGCGGCTCTGCCGCGGCAGCCATGTTCAATTGGCCGGAGGGGAGCTTGAAGTANAAGNTNGCTTTGCTATCACCNACCCCNGCNGTATTGGGNGTATTTGTCTGGTCAACCATGGGCCCCTACGTGGTNTTGCCNACGTCGGCNATATGNGGNTTNTTGCTNCCCATTGCGTATATCGGCTGGGCNATTNTGCACAATAGACCNAGTTACCTGGGTGANGCNATGCCAACCGGNTTAAACAGAGTGTTGTTTAATCTGGCAATGGTGTTATGTATTGTGACTGTANTGGCCAGNGTGGCTTATTCAACCTGGGTNCAATTGGTNTAGAACATGNNTGANTCTNCTTCAGNCAGANATAAAAGACGGCGCCAATTACGCGCCGCTNGGTAAATCGNAAAAAGTCGTTGCGCCNGAGGANTTCNGCTTTTCGGTNGCCTGGCTGGATCACGGNCATATTNATGGGCAGACCAANGGNNTGTTGCANGCNGGCGNNACGCTTCGCTATGTGTACGATCCGGATCCCAAAAAGCTGGCTGCCTTCTGCGAAAAGTATCCNCAAGCCAAGGTGGCTGAGAGCTTTGATCAGNTGCTGGCCGATGACAANACGNTATTGGTGGCATCCGCAGCGATCCCCAANGTGCGAGCGGACATTGGCGTTCNGGTGATGCAGGCCGGAAAGGATTACTTTACCGACAAGGCGCCNTTCACCACCCTGGAGCAGCTCGATCGGGTCAAGCAGGTGGTGGCGCANACNGNGCGCAAGTATGCNGTGTANTACGCCGAGCGGTTACACAATGAAGCGGCCTGGNNGGCGGGAGAACTGATTGCCGAAGGGGCNATTGGTCGGGTGCTNCAGGTCATCAATCTNGCGCCNCATCGATTGTCCAAGGCGACCCGCCCCGACTGGTTTTTTGATAAGAATCAGTATGGTGGCATTCTGACCGATATCGGTTCACANCAGGTGGAGCAGTTNTTGACNTATGCNGGGGTGACCGAGGCAAGNATCAATTTTGCNCGGGCCTGTAATCTGAANAATGCCGANAAGCCCGAGCTGGAAGANTTNGGTGAGATGTCCATGACGGGGGATAACGGTGCGTCCTTCTATNCCCGGGTTGANTGGTTTACCAGCGATGGACANGCGACCTGGGGCGATGGCCGGACCTTNATTCTCGGTACCGAAGGGAATATTGANTGTCGTAAATACAATGACGTGGCAAGNCAGGCGCCGGCATCAAAGGTGTTTTTGACCAATGCNCGGGGNGAGCGGGAGATTGACTGTCTGGGNCAGTCGAGTTTCCCGTATTTT
The DNA here is from genome assembly GCF_002695945.1 of Marinimicrobium sp. Classification (NCBI taxonomy): domain Bacteria; kingdom Pseudomonadati; phylum Pseudomonadota; class Gammaproteobacteria; order Cellvibrionales; family Cellvibrionaceae; genus Marinimicrobium; species Marinimicrobium sp. The sequence continues at coordinate 28,084 of NZ_NZQP01000015.1, forward strand.
GGNCAGCTGATTCTGGANTGTCTGCACCGGACCGAGAATGCCATGAGTCAGGCGCATGTGTTCAAGGCCGCCGAGTTGAGTNTGAAAGCNCAGGAGATGGCGGATGAAGNTCGTCGGGTTACGCTGCGCTAACCCGACCTACCAGAAGGTCCGGCACCAAGCGATCCCGTAGGTCGGGTTAGCGCAGCGTAACCCGACGACCAGATCGGAAGTCCAACGGTCCTGTAGGTCGGGTTAGCGAAGCGTAACCCGACAGACCCCGGAGGGACTTTTCTGAAGCACAAAAAAACGGCGCCGAAGCGCCGTATCAAAACCGCAGAAAGGGTCTGCTGAAACTTACTCGTTGGCAGGCTTGCCAATGGTGGCGAGAATGCCGCCGTCCACGTAGACGATTTGCCCGGTCACAAAGTTGCTCGCCTTGGAGGACAGGAATACCGCGGCGCCCTGCAGGTCATCCGGGTCGCCCCATTTGCCCGCCGGAGTGCGGCTGATGATGAATTCGTTGAGCGGGTTGCCTTCCACCCGGATCGGGGCTGTCTGGCTGGTGGCGAAGTAGCCGGGGCCGATGCCGTTGACCTGCACATTGTGGCGCGCCCATTCGGTGGCCATGTTACGGGTGAGCATTTTCAGGCCACCCTTGGCGGCGGCGTAGGCGCCGACAGAGTCGCGGCCCAGCTCGCTCATCATGGAGCAGATGTTGATGATCTTGCCCTGCTTGCGCTCAACCATTTTCTTTGCGACCGGACGGGTCATAGTGAACACGCCCACCAGGTCGGTATCGATCACCTGCTGGAACTCTTCCACGGGCATTTCGAGCATGGGTACACGCTTGATGATACCGGCGTTGTTCACCAGGATGTCGATCGGGCCGACTTCTTTCTCGATCTTGTCGACCGCCGCAATCACCTGGTCTTCTTTGGTGACGTCGAACTTGTAACCAAAGGCCTTGTAGCCTTCGGCTTCATATTCGGCCACGGCCTTGTCGATTTTTTCCTGGGAAGAGTGACCGTTGACCACAATGGTGGCGCCGGCGCTGCCCAGGCCCTTGGCCATGGCCATGCCGATTCCGTGGGTGGCGCCGGTAACCAGCGCCACTTTGCCTGTCAGATCGAACAGGGGATGATGACTCATAGAGAAGCTCCTTACTTCAGTTCGTGTGGCTGGTGGAAGTCCATGTCGGTGTAGTCGAGGTTCTCACCGGCCATGCCCCAAATGAACGTGTAGTTGGCGGTGCCGACGCCCGAGTGCATGGACCAGGGCGGAGACAGAACGGCCTGCTCGTTGTGAATCCACAAGTGACGGGTGTCGTCTTTCGGGCCCATGAAGTGGCACACGGCCTGATCTTCCGGCACATTGAAATAGAAATACGCTTCCATCCGCCGGGTGTGGGTGTGCACCGGCATGGTATTCCAGATGCTGCCGGGCTGCAGTTCGGTCATGCCCATCTGCAACTGGCAGGTTTCGATGATGCCGTTGATCAGCAACTGATTGACCCGACGTTCGTTACAGGTGTCCGAGGAGCCCAGTTCCAGCACATTGGCATCGCCCATGCCGACTTTTTTGGTCGGGTAGGCATGGTGCGCGGGCGCGGAGTTCAGGTAGAACTTGGCCGGGTTGCTGGCATCGACGCTGCGAAAGCTGACTTCTTTGGCGCCGCGGCCGACGTAGATGGCACTTTTGGATTCCAGCTCGTAATCGGTGCCGTCTACCGTGACGATACCGTCACCACCGATGTTGATGGCACCCAGTTCACGCCGGTCCAGAAAGTGCTCGGCTTTCTGCTGGTCCACGGGCTCCAGGGTCACGGCCTTGTTGATCGGCTTGGCACCACCGACCATCATCCGGTCGTAGTGGGTGTACACAAAGTGGATCTGATCGTCTTCGAAAATCTTCTCGATCAGAAAGTGCTTGCGCAGCTTCTCTGTGTCGTAGTGCTTGTAGTCGTCGATGTGAACGGCAAAGCGTTCTTCGATCTGTTTCATGGGTTACCTCACTTGCCTTGGAGCAGGCGGTGCATTTCGATACCGGCGAGAATAAACGGCCCCGTACCTTTCGGGTCGTTTTCCCAGACCGGTTCGCTCATATAGTAGTGGTAGCTGCCGTCGCGGCCAAAACCCAGGCCGGCTACCAGACAGATATTGGTCATGCTGATCTTGCCATCTTCATGAACCGTCACGAATTCGTTGATCAGGCCATCATAGGCTTTCTGAGCGACCGGAAGGAAGCTGTCATCCAGGTAGCCCATACGAATGGCTTTGGCGTAGAAGTAGGCGAACATGGCACTCGCGCTGGATTCGCGGTAGTTGCCCGGCGCATCGGGCTGATCCATGATCTGCCACCAGGTGCCGGTGGGGTCCTGGTACTTCTGCAGGTCGACAGCAATCTCCTGGATCATATCAATGATCGGTTGGCGCAGCTCGGTTTCTTCTTCCGGAATGAAGTCCAGTACATCCACGGTGGCCATGGTGAGCCAGCCGAAACCGCGGCCCCAGAAATGCTCGGACAGACCGCTTTCGGGGTCGGCCCAATCCTGCTGTTTTTTCTCGTCCCAGGCGTGGTAATACAGGCCGGTTTCGGGATCGCGCAGCTCTTCGCGGGTGATCTCGAACTCCTTGACCACTTCGGCCCAGCTTTCGTGCTGTTGCTCGCCTTCTTCGAACAGGAGCGCGTAGTGGGCAAGGTAGGGCATGGCCATGTAAACGCCATCCAGCCAGACCTGCCATGGGTAGCGCTCCTTGTGCCAGAAAGCGCCACCGCTGGTGCGGGGATGCTTGTGCAGGTGCTCGCGCAACTGATCGGCGGCGAGTTTGAAACGCTCTTCGCCGGTCTGCTCCCACAGGCGCAGGACGCCCACGCCGGGCTTGACGTTATCCACGCTGAAGTTGGTCATTTTATAGCGGGCAATCTCGCCCTCTTCACCAATAAAGCTGCCGGTCACATGGGGCAGAACNTTGGCGTAACGCTCCGCCGGTGCCACTTCGTTGAGTTCATCGTAGGCCATGGGGAGCAGGCCGATGATGTCGTACTCGAACTTGGGCGGACGCTCGCGGTTGGTGTCCCAGCCGTCCACGTGGTACNTCATGGTTTTGCGNTCCAGNTCGGAATCGGCCAGGCGCTTGCTCCAGTTNAGCGCCGCCTCGGCGTCCGCCGGCGGATTTTTCTGTTCCTGGCTGTGNGCGGTNGTNAGGCGTTCNCGCGGNGCCAGNGTCAGGCGTTCGGCNTCNNCNTCCAGGTATTCGACAAACGCTTCACGGGTGGTGATGCCGTCCAGCTCGTGCTGCCAGNCCGCCAGGAAGTAGTAGTCCACATCTTCGCCCGCCGCGTCGAGTACGGTCACATAGTTGTGCTCGTCTTCGGTCTGCNCCTCGCGGTCGGATTTACGGAACAACAGGGCCATGCCCAGGTAGTCGTCTTCACCGCTCAGGCTCTGTTTGCCCCAGCTTGCCACATAGGTGTAGGCCTTGCCGGTAATATCGACCTCGCCTTCAATCAGCTCGGTGCCCGGATGTTTGACGATGCCCGNGGTCAGGTTGTCCAGCTCGTCGCTCAGTTCCAGGTCTACGTGTACCAGGCGGCTGCCGGCAGTCATGGACAATTGTGCGGTCAGGTCGACCGTGGTGTCCGCCACCTGCCAATCTTTGTAGTGGATGCTGAATGAGGAGTAAAGGTCGCCGTTATCCAGAATCCTGGCATCCCACCCGTCCACTTCAGAAACGCGGTGTACNTGCTCANCGTCCCAGTATCCGTAGCCGCCGACGCCAAGGGAGTCGCCAACTTTGAGGATGTCCATGCCCCAGTNGGCCGGCTCGTGGTAGGAATCGTAGCCGTCCTTGCCGACATTCTGCAGAACCATGTCGTGGGTTTTCTTGCCGAAAATATCAAAGCCGTTGCGCCAGTCGAGATAGACCCGGTACCCCACCAGATCCGATTCGATGCCGGGGCCTTCATAGCGGATGTAATAGGAGTGATCAGAGTGCTCTTCGGGTGGTGTCAGGCTCTCGACGTTTTCAAATTCGCCGCCGACATACTCATACATGCCTTCGCGGTTTTCATCGGAGTGCGGCTGCCATTCACCGCCCACCTTGTGGGAAATTTCCGCCTGTGTACGCTTGGCCACCTCGGGCGCCTGGCTGGCGAGCCCGCGATCAATGACCAGCTCAATGGTGCCTGCCGAGGGAAGATNGACNAGGGTGAGCAGGCCGTCTTTCTGCCCATCGCCGTCACGGTCAATCAGTTGCGTGGCGACCGGCGTACCGTTTACGGTCGCTCCCAACTCGCTGTCCAACGCATCCTGACGCGTCAGTCCGAGNTCGTCGAAGCTGACAAAATAGGGCTCATCGCTGACGGCNCGGCTCAGGGCGTTGGACAGNTGGACCTGGGCGNCCGGGGTCTGCTGGGTCTGCTCGGGCTGGACGCTGGAGGATTGCGGCTCGGTGGNGGGTGGTTCCTGGCTGCAACCGGCCAGAGTGGCCGCCGTTACCAACAGCGTGCCGGAAAGCGGTGGGTATTTCAGCATAGTTATCACCTTTCTGGTCTCTCTTCTTGAATGTGCTTCTAGTTATTGGTCGGAATTCGCCCGTCTCTTGTTGGGAGCGGAAGCACAAGCCGGGGTGTTCCGTGGAAGGGGGTCGGTCCTTGATCCGGATGCCCTAGTGGTCCATGTGGCTAATGGTTGATTCGGGCACGACCTCACCCGCCAGCGGACAATCCGCTGGCGGGGTCTTGGCCTTACTGGTTGATCCCCGAAAATCGGCTCTGATGGCCTCTCATTTCAGGGTTGCTCGACACCGATACCGCCTGGTTGTCGGGCGCTTGGAGCGGTCTCTCTCACCTCGTATATACCCGATTGGTATAGACGTTTGCCCCAGTTGTCTCCCTCTTGCCTCTTTACATCGTCGCATTAGAGGCTCGGGCACCCGGTCATTTGATGTTTTTGGGTTGCCCGATACCGCTGGCATTCAGACTCTTTGGGATTGGCCGCGTGCAGAACAGAAAACGCGAACGGTTTGCTAACGGTTTATCTTTAGAGTCTGGCAGTTTCCTCTGCGGAAATGCGTATGCCGTCATGCAGTGAANTCATTCTGGTACGGCCCGGCGGGAAAATCAAGGCTGAAGAACAAATTTTTTCCTNTAATGGGNAATATATTAGTNAGATTGTTTCGGTATTTTTGNTGTAANCGGTTACANATAATTTANTANATATNNGTAACCGATTACATTTTGCGTGAACTTCGCAGTGAGACGGTTTCATGGCTTTATGGGAGGGAATTCCGGCAAAAAATTAACGGGTGAGGCCGCTCCTACTCCGTTGCGATTGACAGCGGTGTCAAATGGGANAAACANCCCATTCTGTGCAAATGACAACGCTGTCAGATTGCGTTTTGCGTAAATTTTTTGGGTGGGGTTTTCACACCAGGCGTTGCGAGTGGTTGCGGTGTCCGCTTTGTCGGTGCTAAATTTGNTCCCGGTATTGACCGAATACCATTGCCGATTTTTCAGGCGCCGCAAGGCGCCTGTTTTTTTCTGTACCTGAAAAAGAATCCCGCAAAACAAAAAGCGTCGGCCCGCAGGGGTGGCGACACACGGGAAATTGGCAGGCCGGCTCGACGGAGCGCGAACGGCTTTTACCACCGAACGGTTTCTGTTCTGCCAGGTGAGAGTGGCGTCAGAGACTCCAATCTTTGGGTGATCATTATTTTGGCGAACATCATTCATTTACACGAGCGCGACAACGTAGGCGTGTGTAAAGGGGCTATTCCGGCGGGCACGGCACTGATCGAGCCCGAATTGACTCTGGTTGACGATATCCCGGCCATGCACAAAGTGGCGCTGGTGGATATCCCTGAAGGTCAGCCCATCCTGAAATACGGTCAGGTGATCGGTTTTGCCGCCAAGGCCATCAAGGCCGGTGAGCATGTGCACAGTCATAACTGCAAAATGGGCGAGGCGGAAAAAGATTATGGCTTTTGCCGCAACGCCAGGCCNACGGACCTTGTGCCCGAAAGCGAACGGGCCACGTTCCGGGGCTACCGACGCGCCAATGGCAAGGTCGGAACGCGCAATTANATTGGTATTCTGACNACTGTGAATTGCTCCGCCACCGTCGCCAAGGCCATTGCCCAGCACTTNACCTTCTCGGGCGAACTGGACGACTACCCCAATATTGATGGCGTCGTGGCCTTTACCCACGAAACCGGCTGCGGCATGCGCTCCGATGGCGAAGGCTATGAGACTCTGCGGCGNACNTTNGATGGTTANGCGCGCCACCCCAACTTCGGCGGCATTCTCATGGTCGGGCTCGGCTGCGANACCATGCAGGTNCGNCGGGTGATGGANGAGAGTGGNCTGGGGGATANCGACACCTTTCAGGCNTACACCATTCAGGATGTCGGCGGTACCCGTAAGGCGATTGAGCGTGGCATCGAGGTGNTGCGCGGCATGTTGGNTGGGGTNAATCAGCACACCCGCGAAACCGTCCCGGCCAGCGAGCTNACCCTGGCGGTNCANTGNGGNGGNTCGGATGCCTTNTCCGGNATTACGGCGAACCCCGCGCTGGGCGCGGCGGGGGACATTCTGATCCGCCATGGCGGTACTGTCATCTATTCGGAGACACCGGAAATTTTCGGTGCCGAGCACCTGCTGACCCAGCGTGCAAAAACACCCGAGCTCGCCCAAAAGTTGCTCGANCGCATTGAGTGGTGGCAGGATTATACGGCGCGCAACGATTTTGAGCTGGACAATAACCCCTCNCCGGGTAACAAAGCGGGTGGCTTGACCACCATCATGGAAAAGTCCCTGGGGGCCCAGGCCAAGAGCGGTTCCACCGAAATGGTGGGCGTGTACCTGTATGGGGAAGAGGTAAAAGAGAAGGGGCTGGTGTTCATGGACAGCCCCGGGTTTGACCCCGTGTCGGTCACCGGGCAGGTTGCCTCGGGCGCCAACGTGGTATGCTTTACCACCGGTCGCGGTTCAGCCTTTGGCTTCAAGCCCGCGCCCAGCCTGAAGCTGGCCAGCAATTCCGAGCTGTATCAGCGGATGCAGGAGGACATTGATATCAATTGTGGTGGCATTCTGGATGGTGAGAAAACCATGCAGGAATGCGCCGAAGAAATTTTCCGGGTCGTACTCGCGACGGCTTCGGGAGAGCAGACCCAGAGCGAAAAGCTCGGNTACGGTGATAATGAGTTCAACCCCTGGAAAATAGGGGCCGTGGTGTAGGAGATCAATCCGGGTGCTCTGTGGGCACCCACACAACGCGGACCAGCGGAGGAGAGAACCCCGGGAGGTGAGAGACCCGGGGTTTTCTCGGCGCAGAATCAAGGCGGGAAAACGCCAACTGACNCACTCTGTTGACTCCAGACAACAAAAAACGAGGCCCTGATACCCTCAGGCGCCCGTTGATTAGGACATCATTCCGCTCAATCCCCACCTTTCTACGGGAAAAGCGGCTATGTTTAATGGTGTCCATCACATGAGGGAGACGTTTCATGAAAATAGCGATACCCAAAGAGCGTCGCGAGCACGAGCGGCGTGTNGCCGCAACGCCCGAGACGGTCAAGAAGTTGATTGCCCTCGGTGCCGAGGTGGCGGTCGAGGCGGGCGCGGGCCTGTCCAGCCGTATCACCGATGAGGCCTACGAGGCGGCGGGNGCCACTCTGGTCAGCGACCTGANCAGTCTGCTGGGCGATGCCGATGTGGTGCTCAANGTCCAGCGTCCCCTGCTGGGCGAAGGCGACCAGCCCGACGAGTTGTCCCCGATGAAAAAGGGCGCTCTGCTGATTGCCGGCCTGTCCCCCTACGCCGAACCCGACGCCATCAAACGCTATGCCGAGGCGGGTGTGACCGCCATCGCCATGGAGTTTGTGCCCCGCATCACCCGTGCCCAGAGCATGGATATCCTCAGTTCCCAGAGCAACCTCGCCGGTTACCGTGCGGTACTGGAGGCGGCTTACGTTTACGATCGCGCCATGCCCATGATGATGACCGCCGCTGGCACCATTGCGCCCGCGCGGGTTATGGTTCTTGGCGCCGGTGTGGCCGGTCTGCAAGCCATTGCCACCGCCAAGCGTCTGGGCGCCATTGTATCCGCCACGGATGTCCGGCCCGCCGCCAAAGAGCAGGTGGAAAGCCTGGGCGGCAAGTTCGTCATGGTCGAGAGCGACGAAACCAGAGAAGCGGAAACCGCTGGTGGTTACGCCAAGGAAATGAGCGAAGACTACAAGCGCAAGCAGGCGGAGCTGGTGGCGGAAACCCTGAAGAAGCAGGACATCGCCATCTGCACCGCACTGATTCCCGGCCGCAAGGCCCCGACCCTGATCAATGACGAAATGGTGCACAGTATGCGCCCCGGCTCGGTGATTGTGGATCTGGCCGCGGAACAGGGCGGCAACTGCACCCTGTCCAAGCCCGGTGAGGTGGTGGATGTGAATGGTGTGTCCATCATCGGCCACTACAACATTCCGAGCCGGCTGTCCGCCGATGCCAGTTCGCTGTTCGCCAAGAACCTACTCAACTACCTGACGCCTCTGGTCGATGCCGAGAGCAAAGCGCTCAAGGTCGATTGGGAAGACGAAATCGTTGCCGCTTCCGTGCTGACACGGGACGGTCAGGTCGTTCATTCCGCTTTCCAGAGCGAACAATAAGGGGGTCGTCATGGAAGCCAATTTCATTCAGCAGTTATCCATTTTTGTGCTGGCGATTTTCGTCGGCTACTACGTCGTCTGGAGTGTCACCCCGGCACTGCACACACCGCTGATGGCCGTTACCAACGCCATCTCCAGTGTGATCATTGTGGGCGCATTGATCGCCGCCGGCCCCGAGAGCATGAGCCTGTCCAAAGCCCTGGGCTTTGTGGCCATGACGCTGGCCGCGATCAATATCTTCGGTGGCTTTACCGTCACCCAACGCATGCTCGCCATGTACAAGAAGAAAAAGTAACCGGGGGAACTTATGACTGAACTACACGCGAATCTGACCTCGCTGGCCTATCTGGTCGCGGCGGTCCTGTTTATCATGGCCCTGGGCGGCCTGTCCTCGCCGGAAACCTCACGGACCGGTAATATCTGCGGCATGCTCGGCATGCTGATCGCGGTGGTGACCACCGTGTTCAGCCCGGAAGTGCAATCCTACGAATGGATTGTGGCGGCGCTGGTGCTCGGCGCGGTGATCGGTATCACCATCGCCAAACGCATCGCCATGACCGCCATGCCGCAACTGGTAGCGGCTTTCCACAGTCTGGTCGGTATGGCCGCGGTGCTGGTGGCCGGTGCGGCTTTTACCAACCCCGGGGCGTTTGGCCTGGTCGGCGCGACCGGAGATATCTTTGTCGCCAGTCGTATCGAGATGGGTCTGGGTGTCGTGATCGGCGCCATCACCTTTTCCGGGTCCGTGATCGCCTTCACCAAACTGCAAGGGCTGGTCTCCGGTGCGCCGGTGTCTTTCGGCGGCCAGCATTATCTCAATGCCCTGTTTGGCCTGGTGATACTGGCTCTGCTGGTTTACTTCTGCATCGATCAGCAGCCCTGGATCTTCTGGACCATGACCGCCCTGGCGTTTGTCATCGGGGTACTGATCATCATCCCCATCGGCGGTGCCGATATGCCGGTGGTGGTGTCCATGCTCAACTCCTACTCCGGTTGGGCCGCCGCGGGCATTGGTTTCACCCTGAAAAACGACGCCCTGATTGTCACCGGCGCCCTGGTGGGTTCTTCCGGTGCGATTCTGTCCTACATCATGTGTAAAGGCATGAACCGCTCGTTCTTCAATGTGATTCTCGGCGGCTTCGGCGGCGACTCCTCCGCCGGCGGCCCGGCCGGTGCGGCGGACGATCGTCCGGTGAAGCAGGGCAGCGCGGAAGATGCGGCCTTCATCATGAAAAACGCCGGCTCGGTGATCATTGTGCCGGGCTACGGTATGGCGGTGGCCCAGGCGCAGCACGCGCTGCGTGAAATGTGCGACGAGCTGAAAGAAGCAGGCGTGACCATCAAGTATGCGATTCACCCGGTGGCTGGTCGTATGCCAGGTCACATGAACGTATTGCTGGCGGAAGCGAACGTGCCGTATGACGAGGTGTTCGAGCTGGAGGATATCAACAGCGAATTCCAGACCACGGATGTCGCTTTTGTGATCGGTGCCAACGATGTGACCAACCCGTCGGCGAAGACCGATCCGGCCAGTCCGATTTACGGTATGCCGATTCTGGATGTGGAAAAGGCGAAGACGGTTCTGTTCGTCAAGCGCGGTATGTCGGCAGGTTACGCTGGGGTGCAGAATGAGTTGTTCTACAAGGACAACACCATGATGCTGTTCGGCGATGCCAAGAAAATGGTTGAGACGATTCTTCGTAACCTCGATTAATAGTTGGGTGGTCTTTCGGCTTTGGGGGCTTCTCGACTTCGGGGGTGGGTGTGGGGCACACGGTTTCAAAACACGCCGTACATACATCCCTGTAGGCTCGGATCGCCGGTCCCCGGCTCTACGGTTTTGAAACCGTGTGCCCCACACCCGCGTACCGATTGGTAGAGGTAACGACTTAAGTGGTTGCGGTAACCTCTCAGTGTTGTGACGTTCAAAGAACATGCAATGACGAAAGGTTTCTGCCCAAGTGAGGGATGACATGGGGTACACCGTTTCGGGACCGTAGAGCGGGGGACCCGCGATCCGAGCCCCCAGGGATGGGTTTACGGCGTGTCCCGAAACGGTGTACCCCATGGCAGCCCGGATTCGAGCCACCCAAGTCGAAAGCAAAGAAGTTCAAAGCACATCAGTTCAGGACTGACAAACAAGGTTTAATTGAGAGAGGGTAGGCTGCCCTGTATCATGGTCAGCTCGACAATAAGAGAGAAGGTCACTATGCAATCAAACCAACCAACCACCTGGCGGCGAGTGCTCGGCTGCATTGCGGTAACCATCGGCCTGGCCGGGTGCGACACCGTAGTGGACGACACCGTCTACATGAAAATGGGGCATGACCTCGATCGAAGCACGCCCGTGCACAAAGCCATGGTTCACATGGCCGACCGGTTGCATGAACTGTCGGACGGTAGCGTTCAATTGGAAGTCTACTCCAATGGCCAGCTCGGCTCCGAACGGGAACTGATTGAACTGCTCCAGATTGGCAGCCTGGCCATGACCAAAGTGTCCGCCAGCCCAATGGAAAGCTTCGTGCCGGAAATGAAAGTGTTCAGCTTGCCCTATGTATTCCGGGATCACGAACACTTCTGGAATTTTCTCGACAGCGATGCCGGTATCAAAATGCTCCAGTCAGGTGCGGATGTCGGATTGCGGGGGCTGGGTTACTACGATGCCGGTAGCCGCAGCTTTTACACCGTCAACAAACAGGTCGAAACGCCTGAAGACCTGGCCGGGATGAAAATCCGGGTTCAGGAGAGTCAGACCTCCATGGCAATGGTCCGCTCCCTGGGCGGCTCTCCAACTCCGGTTTCCTGGGGTGAGCTCTATACCGCCCTCTCCCAGGGTGTCGTGGACGGTGCCGAGAACAACCCGCCGAGCTTTTTCATCTCCAAGCACTACGAAGTGGCGAAGTTCTACTCGCTCAATGAGCACACCTATGTACCGGACGTGGTCCTGATCAGTAACTACGTCTGGAACTCTCTGGATGAACAACAGCAGGCCTGGCTGCAGCAGGCCATGGATGAGTCGGTGACCTACCAGAAACAACTATGGGCCGAAGCGACCGAGCACGCGCTGGAAGAGGTGCAAAGAGCCGGTGTGGAAGTGGTTTATCCGGACAAGACACCCTTTATGGAACGTGTTGAGCCCATGCATGAAGAACTGCGCGGTGAGCCCGTGTACGAGCTTCTGCAGCAGATCAAATCCATGTGAGCGCGGAGACGAGAGCCATGAACAGTGTAATGAGAGTAATTGATCGCGCCCTCGCCTGGGTGTTGATGGTATTGATGGCCGTAATGGTGATCGATGTCACCTGGCAGGTTGTCACCCGCTTTATTCTGTCCGAGCCCAGCTCGGTGACCGAGGAGCTGGCCCGTTTCCTCTTGGTCTGGATCGGGCTGCTAGGGGCCGCCTACGCATTTCGTGTGCGAGCACACCTAGGGCTGGATATTGTCACTTCCAGTCTATCTCGCCAAGCTCAGGTAAAAACCGAAATTCTGATCAACGTGCTGTGTTTCGCGTTTGCCGCGAGCGTGATGGTGGTCGGCGGTTTCAAACTGATGATGTTGACGCTGGACCTGAATCAACTGTCGCCAGCGCTGCAGATTCCCATGGGGTATATCTACAGCGTCGTCCCCATCAGTGGAATACTGATTTGTCTGTTCGCCATTGATCATATTCGATTGCGCGAAATTCCGGGTGCCAGTGAAGACCTGCCCATCGACTAACGCTGCTAGATAGAACGAATAAGAGAGGCGAACCCCTATGGAACTGTCAATTGTCGTGTTGGTGCTCAGCTTCGTTGTGTTGCTGTTCCTCAACGTCCCCATCGCTATCAGTATCGGCATTTCCACTTTGCTGACGATGCTGTTCACTATTGATTTTACGCCGGCGGTCATGACCCTGGCGCAGCGCATGGCGGGGGGCATCAACAGTTTTGCTCTGCTCGCCATTCCGTTCTTCATTCTGTCGGGCATTCTGATGGGTCAGGGCGGGATTGCGCACCGTCTGATTGAATTTGCCAAGGTGTTTTTTGGCATGCTGCCCGGCGGCCTGGCGTTTGTGAACGTGATCAGTTGTACCCTGTTTGGGGCCATTTCCGGCTCCGCCGTGGCGGCCACTTCAGCGGTCGGTGGTTTTATGGTCCCGGCCATGACCAAAGAAGGTTACGATCGGGGTTTTAGTGGTGCGGTCACGGTTACGGCCTCCACGACCGGCCTGCTGATTCCGCCGAGCAACGTGTTGATCGTTTACTCGTTGGCCAGCGGTGGTGTTTCCATTGCCGCGCTGTTTATTGCCGGCTACATTCCGGGCCTGCTGTTGATGGCCGGGTTGATGGCGGTCTGCGGTATCTGGGCCAAGATGAAAGGGTACCCGGTAGGCGATCGCATTCCGTTTCGCGAAGCGGTGCGTAAAACCATTGATGCCATCCCGAGCCTACTGCTGATCATCATCGTTATCGGCGGTATTGTGGCGGGTTTCTTTACCGCCACCGAGGCCAGTGTGATCGCGGTGCTCTACGCTCTGGCGCTATCGGTGTTCATCTACCGGGAGGTCAAGATAAACCAATTGCCGCAGATTCTGGTCAAGTCGGTTGAGACCACCGCGATTGTGATGTTGTTGATCGGCACCTCCACCGCCATGTCCTGGGTGATGTCCTATGAGAATATCCCGCAGACCATCAGCGATGCCCTGATTGCGCTGAGTGATAACCCCTACATCATTCTGCTGACCATCAACCTGATTCTGTTGATTGTCGGTATTTTCATGGACATGACACCGGCGGTCCTGATCTTTACCCCGATCTTCCTCCCGGTGGTCACCGAGCTGGGCATGTCGCCGCTGCACTTCGGTATCATGATTGTGTTGAACCTGTGTATCGGGTTGTGTACGCCGCCGGTAGGGAGTGTGCTCTTTGTCGGCTGCGGGATTGCCAAAACCACCATCAGCAAAATGTTCAAGCCCCTGCTGCCGCTCTATGCCGCGATGTTTGTTGTCCTGTTGCTGGTCACTTACGTGCCGGCTTTCAGTGAAGCCTTGCCGCGTCTGTTCGGACTGTACGAGTAACCTGGAGCGATAGAATACGATGAAAATTGAACACTTTGCCTACAATGTGGCTGACCCGGAGGCGGTGGCCGAGTGGTATACCGCCAATCTGGGGATGACCGTTGCACGGAAGATGGAGGGTGGGCCCCGTACCCACTTTCTGAAAGATTCCAGCGGCCAGGTCATGATTGAAATTTACAACAATCCGCCGGATGAAGTCCCGCCCTACGCGGATATGAACCCACTGATTCTGCATCTTGCGTTTGTGTGCGAAAACCCGGACGCGAAGCGGGCGGAACTCGAGAAAGTGGGAGCGACGTTTGTTGAGGAAGTGAAGCCTCAGGATGGCTCGCACCTGGTGATGATGCGCGATCCGTTTGGTTTCAGTATTCAGCTGTGTAAACGGGGCGTGCCGATGCTGTAGTGGCAGGGGTGTAGCCCAGTCGTAAAAAAGGCGGCGCCTGGGCGCGCCGCCTGTGAGGTGTCAGCCGTTGATACCGGCTTCAAACAGGGTTTTCTCGATTACGCCGCCCCGGTGCTGGATGACCACTCGTGCACAACGGGTGCCGTTTGCAGCGGCTGCCTCTGCCGAGGCGCCGTCCAGTCGCGCGGCCAGGTAGCCAGCGTTGAAGGTGTCGCCGGCACCGGTTGTGTCGATCACGTTATCGACTTTGGGCACCGGGACCCGTTGCTCTTCGCCATCTACGATCAGCACGGTTTCCTCGGCGCCACGCTTCAGTACCAGCTCGGACAGCGCCTGATAACGCTTTTTGCAGCCCTCGATGGAATCGTCGCCCCACAGCAGCTGCTCATCATCAAGCGTCAGCAGGGCGATATCGGTGTGCTTGAGCATGGCCTGCATGGCGTTCTGGGCGTCCTTGGCGGTGTTCCACAGGCGGGGGCGATAGTTGCTGTCGAAAATGACTTTTACCCCTTTGCCGCGCAGTTTGGCGAGGGCATCGAACAGGCTTTGCCGGGCGGTATCGGTCATGATGGCGAGCGTGATGCCGCTCAGGTAGACCGCGTTGAACTCCTGCAGCTGGTTGTACAGACGCACGCTTTCGTTGGGCTCGGAAAACAGTTCGCGCGCGGGCGCTTCGCGGCGCCAGTAGAAAAATTCCCGCTCGCCATCGGGGGTGTTACGGATGATGTACAGCCCGGGTGAACGACCGGCAGCCCGTTCGATCATATCAGTGCCGATACCCTCGTCGTGCATCCGCTGGATGATCTGCTCACTGTAGGGATCATCCCCGAGGCGAGTGACATAGTGGGTTTCCAGCCCCAGGCGGGACATGTAGACGGAGGTATTGTAGGTGTCGCCCGCGTAGGAGAGCGCCATGATTTCGCGGGTCTCCTCCTGCGCGGTAGGATAAGGCGAAAGCTCCACCATAACTTCGCCAATTGCTGCTATACGTGCCATAAAGAGGATGCCTGTTGGTTGATCGTTGATGTTGTAATGGTTATGCCGCGCGCTACGGGGCATGAATGCCATGGCGGCAATTGCAGGACAGTGAACAGAAAATATACCATCGAGTGGGAGAGATTGCCAATGTGAGTACGATTGACAACGCTGCCATAGAGCGGCGAAGAGCCTGACTCACAATTGCCTATCAACCAAAAGAAAGAGTGATGTTATGAAACGTTTAAACAATGAAACTTTGGGGCAGGTGCCCGCTTCCGTGAGCACCCCGAACTATGATCGCTCGGCGCTGAAAGCCGGTATTGTCCACCTGGGCATTGGGGCCTTTCATCGGGCCCACCAGGCTTTTTATACCGAAGCGGTCCTGAATCAATTTGGCGGGGATTGGGGCATCATCGGGTGCAGCCTTCGCTCGCCAACGGTGCGCGAGCAGCTCGCACCCCAGGACGGGCTGTACACGCTCGTTGAGCGCTCGAGCGACAGCGAAAAGCTGCAGATCGTCGGCGCCGTGAAGGCAGTCATGGTGGGCCCGGAAGATCCATCGGCGCTGGTCGCCGTGATGGCCGATCCGGCCATCAAGATTGTTTCGATGACGGTCACTGAAAAAGGGTATTGCCACGATCCGGCCACCGGCAACCTCAACCTGAAAAACCCGGATATTCAGCATGATCTTGAGAACCTGAACAAGCCCCGCTCGGCCATCGGTTATCTGGTATCGGCACTGAAAGCGCGAATGGACGCCGGCGTGCCCAGCTTTACCGCGCTGAGCTGCGATAACCTGCCCAATAATGGGCAGGTGTTGGAAAAGGCGCTGCATCAATTTGCCGAGCAGGTCTCGCCCGAGCTGGCGCAGTGGGTTCGTAGTAATACCACCTTCCCCTGCACCATGATCGACCGGATTGTTCCGGCGACCACCGACGACGATCGTCAGCACGTGGAGGAGTTGTTGGGCCTGCGCGATGAGGGAACGGTTTTTACCGAGCCGTTCACTCAGTGGGTCATTGAGGATAACTTCGTCAACGGTCGCCCCGCTTGGGAAGAGGTGGGCGCGCAATTGGTCGACGAGGTGGAAATCTTCGAGAAGATCAAGTTGCGCCTGCTCAATGGTGCTCATTCAACTCTGGCGTACTCCGGTTACCTCGCCGGCTTTGATTATGTCAGCGAGGTAATGGCCGAGCCGGCCTTCGTGAAGATGGTGGAAACCTATCATGCCCGGGAAGCCGGTGAAACGGTCAGTGCACCGGAGGGGTTTGATATTGAATTCTATAAAGGCCAGCTGCGCGACCGGTTTCGCAACAAATCGCTGAAACACCGGACCTGGCAGATTGCGATGGACGGCTCACAGAAGCTGCCTCAACGTCTTCTGCACACCTTGTGGGATCAGCTTCAGGGTGCTGGTCATATCGACATCATTACCCTGGGGGTTGCCGCCTGGATTCGCTATGTCTCTGGCGTTGATGAGAAGGGGCAGCCCATTGAGGTTTCCGATCCGTTGGCGGATACCTTGCGAGCGGCGTGTGATTCGGCAAAAGGTGATCCGGCGGCCATGGTCAAAGCGGTGGTTTCGATCAAGGAAGTGTTCGGCTCGGACCTCATCAATGAACCGGTGTTTGTCGAGTCCACCACTCGCTGGCTGACGTCGTTTTACGATAAAGGCGTACTGGTGACGGTTCGCGAACACTTTGGCGAGTAATTGCCCTCCCTGTCAGGCTGGGCGGCGCTCGCCCGGCCGGCTTTCCATAGCCCCTTTGAGATATTCATTATGAGACTCGTTTCGTTCGCCTTTGCGTTGTTGGCCATGATGGTGGTGGTTGGCTGTGGTGATGCCCGTCGAGACCTACACGCCGTTGTGGATCAACAGCAACGCGCGTTTGACGATCTGCCGGTCTACCCGACGGTGCAGGCCGCGTTGGACGCGGCTCCGGATTCGAGCGACGCCCCCCATCGTATTCTGATTCGCGCAGGAGAATACCGGGAGAAACTGAGAATCGACAAGCCCTTTATCCATCTATTGGGTGAAGGCATGGAACAGACCCGAATTCACTACGATGACTACGCCGGTCGGGACGACGGTGACGGTAGTAACCTGGGTACCTTCCGCAGCTATACGGTCAGTGTGACCAGCACCGATGTGCAGTTCCATTCGCTCAGTATCGAGAACCGCTTCGAATTTGTGGCCAACGATGCGCTGGCCAAGGACCATCCGGATCGGGTGAGCGGAACCCAGGCCGTTGCGCTGCACCTGGACAAGGGCAGTGATCGCATCCTGGCGCGGGATGTTCAGCTGCTCGGTCATCAGGACACGCTGTACATGAACGGCAAACGCGCCTGGTTCGACAAGTCGCGCATCGCCGGTAACGTGGACTTCATATTCGGCGCGGGTAATGCGTTGTTCACTGATTCGGATATTCTGACCACCGCACGCGGGAGCAGGCACGCCACACACGGTTATGTGACCGCGCCCTCCACGGATATCGAGTCAGAGTTCGGTTTTACCTTTCTCAACTGTCGGCTGCTCCGGGAGGAAGGCGTCCCGGATGACTCGACCGCGCTGGGTCGACCCTGGCATCCGACCACCACATTCGATGACGGCCGTTATGCCGATCCGGACGCGATTGGCAAAGCCGTTTTTGTGGGCTGCTACATGGCGGCACATATCAAGCAGTCCGGCTGGGACAAGATGGGTGGTACCGCTCCGGACGGCACCAGGATGTGGTTCACCCCGGAAGATTCCCGTTTCTTTGAGTATGGCAGTGAAGGGCCCGGCGCTCACGATCATGAGGGGCGGCGGCATTTATCCGAATCTGAAGTGAAACAATACCGGATTGATACCATTCTGGGAGATTGGGAGCCGGAGCGGTAGCTCCGTCCTGCCAACAAAAACGGCAGGACATACCTGCCGTTTTTGTTGATGTCATGAGTGCGTCGTGGTTAGGCGATCGTGATGCGCTTGTCCAGGTACACATCCTGAATCGCATTCAGCAGTTCCACCCCTTCGTTCATGGGACGCTGAAACGCCTTGCGGCCGGAAATCAATCCCATGCCACCGGCACGTTTGTTGATCACCGAGGTGCGCACCGCCTGAGCGAGATCACCGGCACCGGTGGATGCGCCGCCGGAGTTGATCAGGCCGATCCGACCCATGTAACAGTTGGCCACCTGGTAGCGGACCAGATCAATCGGGTGGTCGCTGGATAAATGACTGTAAACCTTCGGGTGGGTTTTCCCGACCTTCACCGCATTAAAGCCACCGTTGTTCTCTGCCATTTTCTGCTTGATGATATCCGCCTTGATGGTTACGCCCAGGTGGTTGGCCTGACCGGTCAGGTCGGCCGCGGTATGGTAGTCAACCCCATCCTGTTTGAAATCACCGTTGCGCAAGTAGGTCCAGAGAATGGTCATCATGCCAAGCTCGTGCGCCTGTTCGAACGCGGCGCTGATTTCCTGCAACTGACGGCGGGAATTCTCCGAACCGAAATAGATGGTGGCGCCGATGGCAACGGCTCCCATGTCGTAAGCCTGCTTGACCTGCCCGAACAGCGTCTGATCGTAAGTGGTCGGGTAGACCAGGGCATCGTTGTGGTTCAGCTTGACCACGAACGGAATACGATGGGCGTACCGGCGGGCAACGGACCCCAGCGCCCCCAGGGTTGAGGCCACCGCATTACAGCCGCCCTCAATGGCCAGTTCGACTATGTTCTTGGGGTCGAAGTACAGCGGGTTGGGCGCGAAGGAAGCGCCCCCCGAGTGTTCAATCCCCTGGTCCACCGGCAGGATCGACAGATAGCCCGTGCCGGCCAGACGGCCGTGATTGAGCAGTTGCTGATAGGCACGAAGCACCGGAATCGGGCGATCGGTCTGGGAAAAGGTCTGGCTGACGTAATCGGCACCGGGAAGCGTCAGCTGTTCCTGAGTGATTTTTTCACAACGGTGAGTGAGCAGGCTGTCCGCCTCTTCACCCAGCAGCTTGGTGATATCGTTCATGTCTTTCGTCTCTCAGTTGGTTGATACGCGCACTGGAGTGCGTCTCTATCGTGTTGGCCATCGGTGATGGCAGGTTGGGCTCCCCCGGGAATTGACAGAGACACCTTCTCCGGCCAAAAGCTCTCACCCCTTTCGCCGAAGAACATCGGTGTCCCTGTCAAAATCAATTCAATTAAAGATCGTAAAATTCCGCACACTTTTTGGGAATCACGGATTTGTTCAGTACCCGATAATCGGGCAGACCGTTCTGATAGGGAGGATAGGCCTCTCCCTCGATGAGGGGCGACAGGTATCGACGGGCTTTCTCGGTAATATGAAAGCCGTCGTCGCTGATGAAGTCGGTGGGTAGACATTTCTCGACGTTGGCCACCTCGGACAGGGGCGCCTTGTCGATGTGCCACCGGTAAGGCTGATCGCTTTCACGAACCACCACTGGCATGACGGCATTGTCCCCGTTGACCGCGTACCGCACGGCAGCGCGACCGAGTTCATAGGCCTGGTCCACATCGGTTTTCGACGCAATATGGCGGGCGGCCCGCTGCAGATAATCGCAGACTGCCCAGTGGCATTTGTAACCCGCATGCTGTTTGATTTTGTTCACAATGACGGGGGCAACGCCACCGAGTTGGGCATGACCAAAAGCGTCGGTGCTGCCGGAGCTGGAGAGAAACTCACCCGCTGCATCCTTCGCGCCCTCGGACACGACGATCATGCAGAAGCCGCGCTCGGCAACGACCCGGTCGAGCTGCTCCAGAAAGCGTGATTCATCCAGCTGCACTTCCGGGAACAGAATGATGTCCGGTCCCATGCCCCGCTCGTCCCGCGCCAACCCGGCGCTGGCGGCAACCCAGCCCGCGTGGCGCCCCATGACTTCCATGACGAACACCTTGGTGGAGGTGCGTTGCATGGAGGCGACATCGAAGGAGGCCTCGAGGATGGAAACTGCCGTATACTTTGCGACGGAGCCAAAGCCCGGGCAGCAGTCGGTGATCGGCAGATCGTTGTCCATCGTTTTGGGGACACCGATGCAGGTGATGGGAAAGCCCATCTTTTCGGACAACTGTGAGACTTTGTGCGCAGTATCCTGTGAGTCGCCGCCACCGTTGTAGAAAAAGTAACGAATATCGTGGGCCCGGAAGACCTCAATCAGGCGCTCGTATTGGGTGCGATGTTCCTCTATCGACTTGAGCTTGTAGCGGCAGGACCCAAAGGCGCCGGACGGAGTGTGCAGCAGTGCCGCCAGATCGCTCTCGGACTCGGCGGTGATGTCGATCAACTCTTCGGTCAGTGCGCCAATGATGCCGTCTCGGCCAGCGTAAAGCGTACCGATGGTGTCGGGGTGGGCTTTGGCTTCGGCGATAACACCGGCAGCCGACGCATTGATCACAGCGGTGACGCCGCCGGACTGCGCGTAAAATGCATTGTGTGGCACGGTCTGTTCCTTTGGTTGATAACAATGAGGTTATTCCTCATTGCGGTCTCTCGTCTCTCATCAGTGGGCGCTTTTTTTGACGTCTTCCGTAAGCTCTGTTGGCTTTTCCGGTTTGTGCGTCGCGCCTCACTCTATTTGATCATAGTGTCGGTATCGCACTCCGTAAATAATGTCGGGGTGCAGAATCCAGTGCCGATTGGTCGTCTTCTTGGGAGACGTTTGCTTGGGTGAGTTTTTATAGGGGGAGTGGATTTTAGCACAGGCAGAGCTGCTTGCAATGGTTGCGTGAGGATAAACCGGGTGTAACCGTTACGACTTTTTTGCGATGACCCGAGGCAATTATTGCGTACCGTTTACATAAGTATGACAAAGCAACAAGAGTGAATTAAGCGTCGGGTGCCATGCATCACCCGACGGCGTTGATTGTAGTAAGAATGACTTTCTCTTTGCTTCAGGGCTCAGCGCTATCATCTCCCCCCGCCATATCCAACTCTTTCAGTTTGCGAGTCAGGGTGTTCCGTCCCCATCCCAAAAGATTGGCGGCATCGCGTTTCCGACCTGCGGTGTACTTCAGGGCGGTTTCGATCAGTGCCCGTTCAAAAGTGGGTACCGCTTCACTCAACAGTTGGTGGTGTCCGCGCGCCAGAGCCTGATCCGCCCAGTGGCGCAGCGCCTTTTCCCAATCGTCGGCGGGGGCGTTGCCTTCCTTGTGGTGAAGCAGTTCCGGCGGCAGATCTTCAATGTGCACTTCACGCCCGGACGCCATGACGGTAATCCACCGGCAAGTGTTTTCCAACTGACGGACATTGCCGGGCCAGGCGAGGGCGCAGAAAAACTCTTCCGTTTCCGGCAGTAGAATCTTGGTATCCACATCCAGTTCGCCAGCGGCTTTTTGCAGAAAGAACTTGGCCAGCTTGGGAATATCTTCCCGGCGGTCGGCCAGCTTGGGAATATGAATGCGGATGACGTTAAGTCGGTGAAACAGGTCTTCACGAAAACGACCGTCGGCAACCAGGTTTTCGAGGTTCTGGTGCGTGGCGGCAATGATGCGAACATCTACTTTGACCGGCGTGTGGCCGCCTACCCGGTAAAACTCGCCGTCGGCCAGTACTCGAAGCAGACGGGTCTGGGTTTCGGCGGGCATATCGCCAATTTCGTCCAGAAACAGAGTGCCGCCATTGGCCTGCTCAAAGCGGCCCTGACGTTGCGCGGCCGCGCCGGTAAATGCGCCTTTTTCGTGGCCGAACAGCTCCGATTCCATCAGGTCCTTGGGGATTGCCGCCATATTCAAAGCAATGAAAGGTTCTTCCCGGCGGGGGCTGTGGCGATGCAGTGCGTGGGCAACCAGCTCTTTACCAGTACCGGACTGGCCGTTGATCAGTACCGTGATGTTGGATTGTGACAGGCGTCCAATGGCCCGGAAAACTTCCTGCATGGCCGGCGCTTCACCGATGATTTCGGTGTTGACTTCAACCGCTTCGCTGCCATCGCTTTCGCTTTTCTGTTCCTGGGCATGGGCCAGTGCCCGCTGGGTTACCGCTACCGCTTCGTCGACGTCAAAGGGTTTGGGCAGGTATTCAAAGGCGCCGCCCTGGTAAGCCGCTACCGCGCTGTCCAAATCGGAGTGGGCGGTCATGATGATGATCGGAATGTCCGGGTGTTGGGCGTGCAGATCTTTGAGCAGTGCCAGACCATCAATACCGGGCATCCGGATGTCGCTGATGATGGCATCGGGCACATCCCGTCCCAACTGGCTGATGGCGCTGTCGCCGGAGTCGAAGGCCCGCGCCTCAATGCCGGCACCCTGCAGGGCTTTTTCAAGCACCCAGCGAATGGATCGGTCGTCGTCGATTATCCAGACTCGGTTAGACTTCTGCATGTTGAGCTTCCATAGGTAGGTAGAGCGAAAAGCGGGTTTGTCCCGGCTCACTGTCGCATTCGATCAGGCCCTGGTGCTGGTGAATCAAATGCTGCGAAATGGTCAGCCCCAGTCCGGTGCCATCGGCCCGGCCGGAAATCATGGGGTAAAAAATGTTCTTGAGAATGTCCTGGGGAATGCCAGGGCCGTTGTCGACAATGTCGATGCGGCACACCAGCGGGTGGTGGTGTCGCCCGATGGTGTAGCGGCGCTGAATTCGGGTGACCAGTCGGATATCCGGTGCCTCGGTGCCACTTTCCAGCAGCGCCTGCATGGCATTGCGAGCAATGTTGAGCAGTGCCTGAATCAGCTGCTCTTTATCGGCATTCAGGTCCGGGATGCTGGGATCGTAGTCCCGGGTCAGGGTCACAGAACCGCTGCTCTCGGCCTTGATGATGGTTGCCACCCGCTCGAGCACTTCGTGAATGTTCAGCCACTGGCGCTGGGGCAACTGGTTCGGGCCGAGCATTCGGTCCACCAGATTGCGCAGCCGGTCGGCTTCATCAATGATCACCCCGGTGTATTCCTGCAGGTCGCTACCGGGCAGCTCCCGGGCCAGCAACTGCGCTGCGCCGCGAATGCCGCCCAGTGGGTTTTTGATCTCGTGGGCCATGCCGCGCACCAGATTGCGGGTGGTCTCCTGCGAGGAGGTCAGCATCTCTTCCCGGCTGATGCGCAGGAGGCGGTCGATGGGCTGGATTTCGATGACCAGTCCGGAGGCCTCACCAAAGGGGGTGACCGTGTAGTCCACGGTAATCTGGCCGCCGGTCAACAGCTGCCATTCGGCGTGGCGCTTGGTGTAGTGGTTGGCCTGTTCGGCGGCGGATTTGAGCTGTCCGGGGGTCTCGCTGGACTCGAAGAAAAACTGGGTAAGCGGCTCGCCAAGGGTTCGCTCGCAACTGACGGCGAGCAGGGCCTCGGCGGCGGGGTTCATATGGCGCAACCGCAGCTCGCCGTCCACCAGAATGATGGCGGTGCTCAGGCTGTCCAGCAGCGGCTTGTGAAGATCTCCGGTACTCACTCTCGGATCGACTCCCGGTCTGATTGAAGAAAGGCGGCTGGTGTGCGGCTCTATGCACTGAAATGGAGCCCGCCCTCAGGGCTGGTCTATGCAAAAAGCAATCCAACTGCGTATCGGCGGAAAGGCCCATTTTTGGGCGCTTCCGGAGAGGAGTGTAGGCGAGTTCGAAGGGGTGTGCACCATGTTGGTGCTTGTGGCGCAAAGCTCTGCCGTTCGCGCCATCAAACAGTGCGTTGAGGCGAGATCAGCTGCCACCGCGGGGAATGACGCTGGGGCGGTGCACATGAATGGTGATCGGCGCGGTCGCTGCCAGGCTCTGGCCTTGGGGATCCAGGATTTCGACCCGAACGGTATGCGTCCCCCGATAGATTTCCCGGACAATATGCTGGGTCGACCGGGTTTCGGCAACTGGGTCGCCGTCCAAGTAATAGACCAGTGCGTGCCCGGGCTGCAGGGCTGGTTGCAGCCGAACGGCTATGGGCAGGTCTCGCTGACCGGGAGGGACGCTGCTGTCGGGCTGGGGGGAGACGATTTCAATCGAATAGCCCACCGGGCCGGGGGCTTCCTCGTCGGCGGTGGCTCGGCGCTGGGGTGAGACTGGCTGCCCGGGGACGTTGTTGACCGGAGGCAGCTCGTCGGAGGCGTCTTCCTGAACGCCGCGGGGCGGCTTGTCCGAGTAGCTGACCCGTCCCTCTTCATCCACGGTTTTGTAGATGGGTTGGGCCACTGTCAGGAGGCTGAACAGCATCAGGGTGATAAGCAACAGTGCAGATCGCATAAAGGAGTCCCGTGTCGGCCTTTGTGGTGGCGGGGTACAGTAAAGCTTACTCCTTGGACCCATAAAAACAAAAGCCCGTTCAGTCACCTGAACGGGCTTTTGGTCATTCACCGGCTCGAAAGCCGGTTTTTACCGCGAATTGGCAGCTAGTGCCTACAGCGGTTGTTAGCAGCTAGCGCCCGCGGCGTTTTAGCAACTATAGTACAGCTCGAACTCAACCGGGTGCGGGGTCATGTTCAGGCGCTCGATCTCTTCACGCTTCAGGTCGATGAAGGCATCGATCACGTCGTCAGTGAACACACCACCGGCCTTCAGGAAGTCGCGGTCTTCGTCCAGAGCGTCCAGAGCCTGTTCCAGGCTGGAAGCCACGGTCGGGATAGCCTTGCCTTCTTCCGGCGGCAGGTCGTACAGGTTCTTGTCGGCGGGGTCGCCGGGGTGGATCTTGTTCTGTACACCGTCCAGGCCTGCCATCAACAGAGCCGCGAACGCCAGGTAGGGGTTGGCGGTCGGGTCGGGGAAGCGGGTCTCGATACGACGGGCCTTGTCGCTGTTTACGTACGGAATCCGGATGGAGGCCGAACGGTTGCGGGCGGAGTAAGCCAGCATCACCGGGGCTTCAAAGCCGGGTACCAGACGCTTGTACGAGTTGGTAGAGGCGTTACAGAAGGCGTTCAGCGCGCGAGCGTGCTTGATGATACCGCCGATGTAGTACAGAGCGGTTTCGCTCATGCCAGCATAGCCGTCGCCAGCGAACTGGTTCTTGCCGTCTTTGGAGAAAGACTGGTGCACGTGCATACCAGAGCCGTTGTCACCGATCAGCGGCTTGGGCATGAAGGTGGCGGTCTGGCCGAAGGCGTGCGCCACGTTGTGTACGCAGTACTTCAGGATCTGCACTTCGTCCGCTTTCTTCACCAGGGTGTTGGCGCCAACGCCAATTTCACACTGGCCGGCAGTCGCCACTTCGTGGTGGTGAACTTCAATTTCCAGACCCATGGCTTCCATAGCGTCACACATGGCGCCACGCAGGTCGTTCAGGGAGTCGACCGGAGGTACCGGGAAGTAGCCGCCTTTCACGCCCGGACGGTGACCGGTGTTGCCGCCGTCATAGCTTTCGCTGGAAGACCAGGCCGCTTCTTCGGAGTTGATCTTGTAGAAAGCGCCGCCCATGGTGGCGTTCCACTGAACACTGTCGAACACGAAGAATTCGGGCTCCGGACCAAACAGGGCAACGTCACCCAGGCCGGTGGACTTCAGGTACTCTTCAGCGCGCAGACCGATGGAGCGCGGGTCGCGGTCATAGCCCTGCATGGTCATCGGCTCAACGATGTTGCAGCGCACAATGACGGTGGGGCTGTCAGAGAAGGGGTCCATAATGGCGGTGTCGTCGTCCGGCATCAGGATCATGTCGGAGTCGTTGATGCCTTTCCAGCCATTGATGGAAGAGCCATCAAACATCTTGCCGTCTTCAAAGAAGTCTTCGTCCACATCTTTGGCGGGGATGGTGACGTGCTGCTCTTTACCGCGAGTGTCGGTAAAGCGCATGTCGACCCAACGCGCTTCGTGTTCTTTGATCAGGTCCAGTGTTTTTTTAGACATTGAATGCCTCCAATTGAGAATAGCCCGGGGGCTACGGATAAGAAAACCTGTGCATTAAACCGTGTTTTCACGCTGGCGGCTACATCGGATTGTGACGATCTTGCCAGCGCCAGTGTGCGATAAAGGGGCAAGATGTGTGCCATCGTGCGCAAAAGCGGCAGATCGGGGCGTTCAGCGGGGTTTCTGCACCAAGATGGATGTTGTCGTGATCTAAAATAGTGCACGAAACCGCCAATACGCACCATTGTGGTGCGACCGATCTTTTTGTTTGGGGTGGCCGCATGATTTATAATGCGCGCCTTTCCCGCAAGACAAGTTCTTCAACAGTAGGCGTTCATGCATTTTATCGTCAAGGTTTTTCCCGAAATCATTATCAAGAGCCCGCCGGTGCGCAAGCGCTTCATCAAGCAGCTGCGCGACAACCTGCGTCGGCTTTTGCAGCCGCTGTCGGAGGATATTCAGGTCAAGCGGGATTGGGAAAAGGTCGAAGTGCAGGCTCCTGGGGCCGACGAGCGGCTGACGCGGCAGGTGGCCGATGTACTGGCCCGCACGCCGGGTATCGACGCCTTTGCGTTGGTGCAGGCCTACCCTCTGGGGGATCTGGACGATATTCTGGCCAAAACCCGGGCCCGCTGGGCCGAGGCTCTGGCGGGCAAGACCTTCTGTGTGCGGGTCAAGCGCAGTGGTAAGCACGACTTCAGCTCCACCGACATCGAGCGCTATGTCGGCGGCGGGCTGCTGCAGCAGACCCAGGCGGCGGGCGTCAAACTGCGCGACCCGGACATTACCGTGCGGCTGGAGGTCAAGCGCCAGTGGCTGTTTGTGCTGGAGAATTTGCGCCGCGGGCTCGGTGGCTACCCCCTGGGCGCTCAGAACGATGGCGTCCTGTCTCTGGTGTCCGGTGGCTTCGACTCCATTGTGGCGAGCTACCTCACCATGAAGCGGGGCATGCGCACCCACTTCTGTTTTTTCAGCCTCGGCGGTCATGCCCACGAGATGGCGGTCAAGGAGGTGTCTTACTATCTGTGGCAGAAGTACGGGGCCTCCCACAATGTTCAGTTTGTCACCGTGCCCTTCGAAGGGGTGGTTGCCGAGATTCTGGAAAAGGTCGACAACGCCTACATGGGGGTGATCCTCAAGCGGATGATGCTGCGCGCCGCCAGCCGGGTTGCCGAAGAGCTGGACCTGAAGGCCCTGGTGACCGGTGAAAGTGTCGCCCAGGTGTCCAGCCAGACCATCCCCAATCTGAACGCCATTGATCGGGCCACGGATACCCTGGTGCTACGGCCGCTGATTGCCATGGACAAGCGGGATATCATCCAGTTGTCCCGGGATATTGGCACCGAAACCTACTCGGCGAATGTGCCGGAGTACTGCGGGGTGATTTCGGTGCGCCCGACCACCAACGCCAAATTGCACCGGGTGGAGTCCGAAGAGGCCCGCTTCGATTTCACCGTGTTGGAGCGGGCCCTTGAGGATCGCGCGCAGACGCCGATACATCACTTGGTGGACGCAGGTGAAACGGAACTGGATGTGGCGGTTGAGCCGCAGGTGGGCGAGGGCGATGTGGTCATTGATATTCGCCATCCCGACGAAGCGGGGCTCAAGCCCCTCGCGTTGACTGCAGATCAGTTGCTGGAAATTCCGTTTTTCAGGCTTAATGGTCAGTTCGGGAAGCTGGATCCGCAGCGCCGCTACCTGCTGTACTGCGAAAAAGGGGTGATGAGTCAGCTGCACGCGGCCCACCTGATGGATGCGGGCCATCGCAATATTGGTGTTTATCGGCCGGAGTAGGGCCGCCTCAGGAGAGTCAGAGCATGTCCCGACCCGCTGCGCGGTCCCGAAATGAATCTGCAGGCCAGAAATGGGCGCTGGTGGGCATCGCTTTTCTGTTGGTATTTCTCTCGGTCGGCTCAACGCTGTACGTCACCGGTATTCCCGCAGGGCTGTGGGGCTCGCGCGACGCCGAGGAGGCCCGGTACCGGCATACAACGCTGACGGATGCCGAGGCGGTCTGTACGGCTCACGCCCGGGAGGTGTTCGGGCGCCGGCTGACCAACCTGAGAGTGGACCGGTTTTCCAGCCGCCTCGACCGTGGGGACAATCAGTACAAGGTGTTCATGGAGGCGGATATCTATCCCAACCGCACCCGAGAAGGCGTGGCGCTGGAAACCTTCATCAACTGCTTTACCGCCACCGACTCAACGGACATCGAACTGTTCCAATATGCCAAAGACGGCACCCAGTTCATCGCGCCGGGCGAGGAAGAGAAGGGAATGTTTGGTTTGTAAGGCCCTTTCGGGCCGCTCTGAACGGACTTTTTTGTCTTTTTACGCACTTTTCCCGCAATTTTCATATCTGTGAAGCCTTCTGGCAGGTATAATGCCCGCCTTTTTCCAGAGTCCTCCCTCCTGAGAGTTTTCATGACAGACCAATCCGCTATTCAGAATTTGCGTAACATCGCCATTATCGCCCACGTTGACCACGGCAAAACCACCCTGGTCGATAAACTGCTGTCCCAATCCGGCACCCTGGACCGACGCAGCGAAGGCGCCGAGCGGATCATGGATTCCAACGATCAGGAGCGTGAACGCGGCATTACCATTCTGGCCAAGAACACGGCCATTCGCTGGAATGACTACCGCATCAACATCGTGGACACCCCCGGACACGCCGACTTCGGCGGTGAGGTCGAGCGGGTACTGTCCATGGTGGACTCGGTGCTGCTGCTGGTAGACGCCGTCGACGGCCCCATGCCCCAGACCCGCTTCGTGACCAGCAAGGCCTTTGAAAAAGGCCTGCACCCGATTGTGGTAGTGAACAAGGTTGACCGCCCCGGCGCCCGTCCGGACTGGGCCGTGGACCAGGTGTTCGACCTGTTTGACCGTCTGGGCGCCACCGACGAGCAGCTCGATTTCCCGATCATCTACGCCTCGGCCCTGAACGGTGTGGCGGGCATGGAGCCGGACGAGCTGGCCGACGACATGACCCCGCTGTTCCAGATGATCGTCGATAACGTGAAGGCACCGGATGTCGACATCGAAGGCGATTTCCAGATGCAGGTTTCCGCGCTGGACTACAACAGCTATGTGGGCGTCATCGGTGTGGGCCGCATTACCCGCGGCAGCCTCTCGCCCAACCAGCAGGTGATTGTGGCTCGTCCCGACGGGAAAACCCGCAAGGCCAAGGTCTTGCAGGTGATGGGCTATCACGGCCTGGAGCGGGTGGAAACCACGCGCGCCACCGCCGGCGACATCGTCTGTATCACCGGTATTGATGGTCTGGATATCTCCGACACTCTGTGCAGCCCGGAGAATGTCGATCCGCTGCCCGCATTGAGTGTGGACGAGCCCACTGTCAGCATGACCTTCCAGGTCAACGACTCGCCCTTCGCCGGTAAGGAAGGCAAGTTCGTCACCTCACGCAACATCCGCGAGCGTCTGGATCAGGAATTGATTCACAACGTGGCTCTGCGGGTTCGTCAGGGCGACAGCCCGGACAAGTTCGTGGTCTCCGGTCGCGGTGAGCTGCACCTGTCGGTGTTGATTGAAAACATGCGCCGGGAAGGCTTTGAGCTGGGTGTTTCCCGCCCGGAAGTCATCCAGAAGGAAATCGACGGCCAGATCCAGGAGCCGTTCGAGCAGGTGGTGATCGACGTTGAAGAACAGCACCAGGGCGCGGTGATGGAAGAGCTGGGCCTGCGCAAAGCGGAAATGACCAATATGGAGCCGGACGGTAAAGGTCGGGTGAAGTTGGAGTTCATGGTTCCCTCGCGCGGTTTGATCGGTTTCCGCGGCCAGTTCCTGACCCTGACGTCCGGTTCGGGCATCATGACCAGTATTTTTGACCACTACGGCCCGGTCAAAGCGGGTGAGGACCACAAGCGTCAGAACGGCGTGTTGGTTTCTATGGTCAAGGGCAAGACGCTGGCTTACGGTCTGCACCCGCTGCAGGATCGCGGCCGTCTGTTCATTGACGCTGGCGTTGAGGTCTATGAAGGTCAGATCGTTGGTCTGCATTCGCGGAACAATGATCTGGTGGTGAATCCGACCAAGGCGAAGCAACTGACCAACGTGCGTGCCTCCGGCACCGATGAGAACCTCACCCTGTCGCCACCGGTTCGTCATACCCTGGAGCAGGCGCTGGAGTTTATCGAGGATGACGAGCTGGTGGAAGTCACACCAGAGAGCATCCGCCTGCGCAAAAAACTGCTCACCGAAAACGAGCGTAAGCGCGCGAAGAAGTAAGACCCAAAGAAGTGGTTCTTAGACGGTGCGGTGGGGTGGAGGTATGTGGTTCATAGACCCGCCGTGAACCCATCCATGGGGGCTTCTCGTCGACATCCATGTCTCCGAGAGTCTATGAACCACATACCTCCACCCCACCTCTCTGCCAGCGAATTAACTGCGCCCTTTTTCCCGGGGTGCGGCACGGCCAAATCCGACACCTCCGACTAGAGATACAACGGGTAGTTAGTTGGCACTTAGGCATCTGCGGGGTACACCCGTCGGAGACTCTCTGAGGCATGGATGCCGATGAGAAGCCCCCATGGACGGGTTCACGGCGGGTCTCCGACGGGTGTACCCCGTAGATGCCGAACCTTTCAGAAACCCCCAATACCCAGCCCTTTGAATCTCCCCAAACACCCGCTATAGTCCCGGTACAAAAACCAAAACCGGGAGAGAGACAATGAATTATCAACCCTTTTGGCGTTTGGCCAGCATAGTCTTGCTGTCCGTCGCTACTCTGTACGCCTGCACTATCAATACCAACACCAATCCTTCCGTTTCAACCACCAACCGACCGCTATCCGTCTGGATGGCCGACTCCGACATTGAACGCAACCCCGAAGGCTGGATGGTCGATTTTCGGGAAACCCCCAAATGGGAATACACCCATGGCCTGATGATGACCGCCCACGAACGCGTGTGGCGGGCTACCGGCGAGGAGCGGTTTTTCGATTACCTGGAAGACTTCGCCGACTTCATGATCAGCGACGACGGCGATATCAGAACTTACGACCAGAGCCTGTACAACATTGATCGGGTGAATCCGGGCAAGTTTCTGATCGGACTTCATCAGGAAACCGGCGAAGACAAGTACTGGCTGGCGATCGAGCAATTGCGCGGTCAAATGCGCGACCATCCGCGCACGAGTGAGGGCGGCTTCTGGCACAAAAAAGTGTACCCGCATCAGATGTGGCTAGACGGCCTGTATATGGGCACGCCGTTTCTTTCCCGGTATGCGGCCACCTATGGTGAGCCCGAGCTGTACGATGACATCATCAATCAGTTCCGTCTGGTGGCGAAACATCACTGGAACGCCGAGGGGCAGTTTTTCTATCACGGCTGGGATGAAAGTCGGGAGCAGCGTTGGGCGGATTCCGAGACGGGGCTGTCTGAGCTGCCCTGGGGGCGGGCCATGGGCTGGTTGGCCATGGCGATTGTCGATGTACTTGATGACCTGCCGGAGCAACACCCCGACCGCGACGTGATGCTGGATATCGCCGACAAAATGGCCCGCGCCATCGAAACCCATCGCGACCCGGAGTCGGGTGTCTGGTGGCAGGTGGTGAATATGGGTGGGCGCGATGGTAATTACCTCGAGTCTTCGGCGTCAACCATGTTCACTTACTTCCTGCTCAAAGGCAGCGAGCAGGGTTATATCGACGAGCGGTATCGAGCTTTGGGGCTGAGTGCTTATCAGCGAGTGGTGGATGAATTTATCCGCCATAACGATGACGGAACGATCAGCATCACCAACGTCTGTGCGGTTGCCGGGTTGGGTGGTGATCCATACCGGGAGGGCACCTATGACTATTACATCAGCGAGCCGCGCCGGGCAGATGACCCCAAGGCGGTCGGGCCCTTTGTCATGGCGTCGCTTCTGTACGAGGACATGACCGGAGCTTATTGATGCTGGAATGGTTGCTGGGGTTTATGGCGCTGGGGGTGGTCACCGGGTTGGTGGCCGGCCTGTTCGGCATCGGCGGTGGTGGCCTGATGGTTCCGGTGCTCACCTTGCTGTTTGCGGCTCAGGGGCTACCCGAGGCGCATCTGGTGCACCTGGCTTTGGGCACGTCCATGGCCGCCATTGTGCCCACGGCGGTAGCCAGCTTGCGGGCCCATCACGGTCACAAAGCGGTGCTCTGGCCCGTGGTGGCACGCATGGCACCGGGGGTGTTGGTGGGGACCTTCGCGGCCACCTTCCTGGCGGCCTGGTTGACCCCGAAACCGCTAGCGATCTTCTTTTCGGTGTTCATGGCCTATGTCGCCTTGCAGATGATTCTGAACCGTCGTCCCGAACCTTCCCGCCAGTTGCCCGGAACGCCTGGGCTGGTCGGTGTGGCGTCGGGTATCGGCGGCGTCTCGGCGCTGGTGGCCATTGGTGGCGGCACCCTGACCGTGCCGTTTCTGACCTGGTGCAATGTGCGCCTGCCAGTAGCCATTGGCACCTCGGCGGCGGTGGGGCTGCCCATCGCCGTGGCCGGTGCCATCGGGTATATGGTGAATGGGTGGGGGGTGCCGGGGTTACCGGCGCATACCCTGGGCTATGTTTATTGGCCCGCCGTGCTGGCGATTGCGTCCATGAGCTACCTGACCGCGCCCGTGGGTGCCAGGTTGGCGCACCGGCTACCGGTGACCTGGCTCAAGCGGTTGTTTGCCCTGTTGCTGGTGGGGCTGGCCATCGAAATGCTGCGCACGGTCATCTAGCCTTTAGGGCTTCGATAGCGCTCGTCTTTGGGTGGAATCATATCGCCGTCTTCATCCATGTCCGGGAACGGCAGTCCGTAGCGCTCGCAATAGCGGACCATCTGCGGGTGCATCCAGCGAAACAGAATCTCCCGCACCGCCGGATCCCACTCGTCCAGTTCGCGATCGTACATACCCCGCTGCTGACGTTGGTGCATGGCCTCCTGCAGAATGATTGCGGCAGCCACACTCACGTTGTAACTCTCCACCATGCCAATAATGGGAATGGTCAGGTGCTCGTCGGCCTGCTCGGCGGCGTAGTCGCTCAGGCCTTCTTTTTCAGCCCCC
Organism: Marinimicrobium sp.; assembly: GCF_002695945.1. NCBI lineage: Bacteria > Pseudomonadati > Pseudomonadota > Gammaproteobacteria > Cellvibrionales > Cellvibrionaceae > Marinimicrobium > Marinimicrobium sp. The sequence continues at coordinate 60,950 of NZ_NZQP01000015.1, forward strand.
ATCACCAGCGCGAAGGGCTGGGTGTAATCGGCCTCCCGGTAGTGCATGGCGCGGTCGGACCAGTGCGCGGCGTAGAGTTTGAAGCCCTTGTCCCGAAGCACACCCATGCCGGTCTGAATGTCCGGGTGGACGACGGTACCGGTAAAGCGCCCGCTGCCCCCGGCGGTGTGGTGATAAACCAGCCGACCTCGACTAGGTTGGACCATATGGATTTCCGCCATACCCACGGCATCGGCGGTGCGCAGCATGGCGGAAATATTCTGGGCTTTGTGAACCTGATCGGTCAGCAGCGTCATATCGTGCTGACGCTGGCGCAGGACCTGTTTGAATTTCTCGAAACGGGCGCGGGACATAGGCGAAGGTGTGGTTGAGTTAAAACGCGCGATTATAGCATCGCGGGAGGGTCACGGCGGGTGCGCTTCGCTTACCCGCCCTACGCGACCTCCGCAGTTTACGTAGGGGCCGAGCGCAGCGGTANCGAAGCGCACCCGCCGTTACNAAGGGCGGATTAAAGCTCCCGNCGCAACACATCCACAATGGCTGCAATATGGTCTTCCCGGTCATTCAAGGCTGGAATGTAATGATAGGTCTCGCCGCCGGCTTCCATAAAATACTCGCGGTTTTCCTCTTCCAACTCTTCCAGCGTTTCCAGGCAGTCGGCGCTGAACGCTGGCGACAGTATGGCAATGTGCTTGATGCCATCCTTTGGAAGCTGCTTGAGGGTGTCATCGGTGTAGGGCTTGAGCCACTCTTCCCGACCGAAACGGGACTGGAAGGTAGTCATGCACTGCGACTCTTCCAGCCCCAGCTTTTCCCGCACCAGACGGGTGGTCTTGTGGCACAGGCAGTGATACGGATCTCCGTTGTCNAGATAGCGCTTGGGCGTGCCGTGGTAGGAGAACAGAAATTTCTCCGGCATGCCGTGCTCGTTGATATGGTCCTGCACGCTCTGGGCCAGGGCGCTGATGTACAGCGGNTTNTCCACGTAGCCNCTGATGAAGCTGATCGAGGGNACCCAGCGCCAGGTTTTCAACTCATCGGCCAGGGCGTCGAAGGTGGANGCNGTGGTGGGNGCGGCGTATTGNGGNTACAGCGGCAGCACCACNATGCGCCGGATACCCAGNTCCTGNAATTCCCNCATNACCTNGGGNATGGATGGGTTGCCATAGCGCATGGCGAGNTTGACGANCACCTCATCCCCNAGGGCTTTNTGCACGGCNNCGCGCTGGNGNTGGCTGATCACCAGCAGTGGTGAGCCTTCATCGCTCCAGACCGAGGCGTAGGCTTCAGCGGANTTNTTCGGNCGNACNCGCAGGATGATGCCGTGGAGGATGATTTTCCACAGCAGGCGCGGGACTTCAATGACCCGTGGGTCGGACAGGAACTCCGCCAGGTAGCGNCGCAGTGCCGGCGCAGTGGGGGCGTCGGGCGTGCCCAGGTTNGTGAGCAGCACCCCGGTTTTCTGNTGGGTGCGGCGGGTCTCATCCGAGGGGTTGTGAAAACGCTCTTCGACGCGGTCGTTGACCGCCCGGTATTGCTGGCTCATGAAGTCTCCTGTCTGTTGGCCTGACCGCAAACATAACGGGTTGCGGGGNATAATGCTACCGCCGGTTCTGGTTTGATCCAGCGGTCCCTGGCAAGCGTATTCTCNNGCAATGGATAAGAGGTTGNACCCGTGATGAATCGTTCTACTGCTAANCGCTCAATNGAAGCAGATATTCCCACNNCACAGCCTGGNCAGACCCTTGCCACCTTGTATTACGACGGTTTGTGCCCTTTGTGTCAGCGNGAGATGANTTTATTGAAGCGNCTCAAGTCGGCGCAGCTGCGNNTGCTGGANATCCACAAGCAGTGGCANCTNCCGGCNGAGCAGCGCGAGGCCATGTTGCGTCANCTGCATCTGCGCCTGCCCGATGGNCAGTGGCTGGTGGGCGCCGATGCCAGCGTTGAGGCCTGGCGTTACACCCGCGTNGGGTGGCTGCTCAAGCCGCTGCGTTGGCCGGTGTTCGGCCCGGTGGTCGATCGGGTGTACCGGCGCTGGGCGAAGCGGCGTTTCAAGCGGCTGTACGGCAGTGGCCGCTACCTGTGTACCTTGCCTGAGGAGGCGCAAAATGATCCCTGAAGCGAGTCGTTCGGAGCGTCGTGCNGTGGTGATGAGTTTTGCCGACTGTGCGCATTACCTGGTCGGTTATACCGAAACGCCNGTGGGNTGGGCGGANGAGATCGAGGTGGTGCGNGATGNNCGNGGNCGGGCGGAGAAGTTTCCCAGCCTGTATGCNGCCAAGCGGTGGTTGGCTCAGCACGGNGCCGATAAAGCCTGGTTGGTGATGCAGACACCCTACGATGAAATGGTGGGGCGGCCGACGCCGGAAGAGACGATGAGTGAGATTCCGTTGGTGCTGGTGGAGCAGAATCACCGCTAGCNCNTTGCGTCGGGTTACGGCCTTTGGCCTAACCCGACCTACTGAAAGTGTGGCGGTGAGCTATGTAGGTCGGGTTAGTGTGGCAGATTACGCGCTGCGCGCTCCGATGCGTCGGACCGATCCGTCCTACTGAGAGGGCTATGTAGGTNGGGTTAGGCCAAAGGCCGTAACCCGACAATTCTTACCGTTCCTTCAGCCTGCTGNCTACTTCGCNGGCTCAACCTTCAGAATTTCCCCATTGCGATCGTCGGTCAACAGGTACAGGTTGCCATCCGGNCCCTGCTCAATNTCNCGCANNCGCTTGCCGATGCTTTCATCGAACATCCGCTCCTCGTGNGTCACTTTCTCGCCATCNAGNTCNAGGCGCGATACCAGTTGGAACTTGAGGGCNGTNACCAGCAGGTTGCCCCGCCANTCGGGGAACTGATTGCCGGTGTAGAAAATCATCCCGGCGTTGGCGATGGACGGATCCCAGTAATGCACCGGCTGCTCCATGCCTTCTTTTTCGGTGCCTTCACCAATNTTGCCACCACCGTACTGTTCACCGTAGGTGATGATCGGCCAGCCGTAATTGTTACCGGCCCGGGTCACGTTGATTTCATCACCGCCCTGGGGGCCATGTTCGCCAGTCCAGAGCTCGCGGGTGTCCGGGTGCAGATCAGCGCCCTGGACGTTGCGGTGGCCGTANGACCAGATTTCCGGCTGGGNGTCTTTNTCGCCCACGAANGGGTTGTCATCGGGCACGCTGCCATCGGGGTGGATGCGGGCNACGGTGCCGATGTGGCTGTCNAGCTCCTGGGGNTAGTTGTCTTCAAANTCCTGCTGGCGATCCCCCATGGTGATAAACAGGGTGCCGTCGTCGCGGAACACCAGGCGGGAGCCGAAGTGGCCATTGCTGCGCACTTTGGGTTGCTGGCTGAANATGACNTCCACGCCCTGCAGTTCATCCTGGGCGTTGGGCATCAACTTGCCNCGGGCNACNGCNGTGCTGGTNCCGCCNTCNCCGGGNTCGGAAAAGCTGAAGTACACCCAGCGGTTNTCGACAAAGTCGGGGTCAATGGCCACNTCCAGCAGGCCNCCCTGGCCGCGGCTGGCAATCTCGGGCAGGCCCTTGAGTGCGGGNCCCTTGGTGCCGTCGGCGCCGACAATCCGCAGGTCNCCGGAGCGCTCGGTGACCAGCATGTCACCGCCGGGNAGGAAGGCCATGCCCCANGGGTTGCTCAGTCCGTCGGTCACCGTNGTGACCTTCAGCTTGGCCTTCTCGGTTTCGATNATGGTGGCGTGATCGTCCGCNTGANCGCNNGCGGCCATCAGGCCCAGTGCGGCGCAGGCCAGCACGGGCGANAGNCGGGTCAGTAGTGAAGCCATGGTCAGTCTCCTCAAATCAGTGAAAAAGGGTGTGACCTGATGATACGCAGCCCAAGTGGGTTTGAATCAGTGGGCGAGGATGTCAGGCACTGTGAAGAATGGTGTATACAGCCTAGCACAGGCCGTGTGAAGAAGGGTTAAGCGCGGGGCCGAAGGCCCGCGCGCTCAATGGTACGGATTCAGCGTTTGAGGTCCGCCACGGCGAAGTAGGCCGGTTTGGGTTGTATATCGCGATCGAACAGCAGTGGGTAGTTGGTGCGACCACCCACCGGGAAGTTGTTTTTCCAGGATTCGCCATCGTGGGTGCCCCAGAGGGTAATCCGGTCGATCTTGTCCCGATGCTTGAGGAACAGCTTGAACATTTCGACGTAGCGCTCGGTCAGTCGCTCCTGCATGTCCTCGGGCAGGCCGTCCGGGTAGGGGTTCAGCTCGTCGGCATACTCGAAGTTGTCCGAAATGTTTGCCCCGGTGTGCTCCCAGGCGACCGGCAGCACGTCCACTTCCAGCTCGGTGCAGTGAATGCGCATGCCTTCGGCGGCGTAGGCCTCGATGCTGGCTTCGAATTCACTCAGGTCCGGGTAGTCCAGGCCCACGTGGCTCTGCAGGCCCACGCCGTGAATCGGTACGCCGCGCTTTTTGTAATCGCGCAGCACGTTGACCAGAAACTCCCGCTTGCCCGGNTTGTGCATATTGTAGTCGTTGTAGATCAGGTGTGCGTCCGGGTCCATTTCGTGGGCCAGGCGGAAGGCGCGCTCGACATAGTCGGCGCCGCCCATGGTTTTGAACCAGGCGCTCTCTCTCCAGCCCTTGTCTTCATCGATCGCTTCGTTGACCACATCCCAGATCTTGATTTTGCCTTTGTAGCGCTCCACCAGGGTGCGAATGTGGGTGTCCATCCGCTTGATCAGCTCCTGACGGTCAATGGGGCGGCCGTTCGGGTAGACGAAAAAGTCCTCAGGCACCTGGGAGTGCCACACCAGGGCGTGACCGACGATGTCCATATTGTGCTGCAGGCCGAACTCGACAAAGCGGTCCGCCAGCTCCCAGTCCCACTCGCCCTGGCGGGGCTGGACCAGCGCGGACTTCATGCAGTTCTCGGCGGTGATGGAGTTGAACTCCTTGGCGATCAGGGCTTTCAAGTGCTGGTCGTCGTTGGCCAGAGTCTGATTGCTGATGGCGGTGCCCACCAGGAAGTCATCCCCGTAGAGATTTTTCAGTCCGGTGCGTTCGGCGGCACCGTTGATGGCACAGGCCTTGAGATTGGCCAGGGCCGCCAGTGAAGCGCTGCCCAGCAGGAATTTGCGTCGGGAGATGGGGTTCATAAGCATGACCTGTCATGTTTGGGCCCGACCTGAACGGCGGGCGTCTATCTTATATTCAGGGTGACCATTAAAGCATGGATAACGGCGCTGGAAAAGTCTTTGGCGCCACTCGTGCCCCAGGGACACGGAGGAATCTGCCGCCGTTCGCGGCGCGGGGGTTGCATCTTCTCTACACTGGGTTATAAAGGCACATCGAGTTTATAAAAACCGTTTCTGGCACAGCATTAAAGGGCCACTATGCTCACCTACTTCCCCGAAATCAAACCTTACGAGCGCCACCAGGTTCCGGTTGGCGATGGTCATCAGCTCTACGTGGATGAGTCCGGTAACCCCGATGGCATCCCGGTGCTGTTCGTTCATGGTGGGCCCGGTGCCGGCTGTGGGCGGTATGATCGTCGCTACTTTGACCCGGAGTGTTATCGCATCATCCTGTTTGATCAGCGCGGTGCCGGTCGATCCACCCCCCACGCCAGCCTGGAGGGTAACAACACCCAGGCGCTGGTGGACGACATGGAGGAGATTCGCCGCTTCCTGGGGGTGGAGAAGTGGGTCCTGTTTGGCGGCTCCTGGGGCTCGACGCTCAGCNTGGTGTATGCCGAAACCCACCCGGAGCGGGTCCTCGGGCTGATNCTCAGNGGCATTTTTCTGTGCCGGCCGAAGGATCTGGCGTGGTTTTATCAGGGCGGGGCCGCCCATGTATTTCCCGATTACTGGAAGGACTTCCTGCAGCCGATTGCCGAAGCCGACCGGGGCGAACTGATTTCGGCCTACTACCGATTGCTCACCGGCGACAACGATCTGCTCAAGATGGGGGCGGCCAAGGCCTGGTCCATCTGGGAGGGACGCTGTGCCACCCTGCGACCCAATCACGAGGTGGTGGAGTCCTTCTCCAAGCCCCATCGCGCCCTGGCNCTGGCCTGTATCGAAGCGCANTACTTNGTGAATCAGGCCTTTCTGGAACCGGANCAGATTGTGCGCAACGCCCATCGGTTGTCCGGTATNCCGGGGGTGATTGTCCACGGCCGATACGACATGGTGTGTCCGCTGGACAATGCGTTCGANCTACANCAGGCCTGGCCNGACGCCGAGTTGCAGATNATCCGCGAGTCCGGGCATTCGGCGTCCGAACCCGGCACCGTCGATGCCNTGGTGCGGGCCACCGAAGATATGGTTCGTCGGTTGCGCCACGAAGAAGATAANCTGGCCTGAGGTCGCTTNNGATGTTGGGNCTGATTCAGCGTGTCAAACACGCCAGTGTTGAGGTGGAGGGGCANACGGTAGGCCGAATTGATTCCGGNCTGCTGTTATTCCTGGGNGTCGAAAAAGAAGACGATGAGGCGAGCGCCGAGGCGTTGNTGAAAAAGGTTCTGGCTTATCGTGTGTTCCCGGANGCNGAGGGGAAAATGAATCTGAACCTGCAGCAGGCCGGNGGCGGGCTGCTGGTGGTCTCACAGTTCACNCTGGCGGCCGATACCCGCAAGGGCCTGCGNCCGAGTTTCTCGCGGGCNGGCTCGCCNGCGTTGGCGGAATCGCTNTACGATCATTTTGTCNGTCGGGCCNGNGAGTTTCACGANCCGGTNGCCACCGGGGTGTTCGCCGCCGATATGCAGGTCAGNCTGCAGAACGATGGACCNGTGACNTTCATGCTGTCTAGTTGACGGTGGCNGCGTCGAGGCTGAAGCGGGCNCACAGATCNTNGGGCCAGGGGCGTATCCAGGCATCGCTCTGTTGAAGCAGGGCCGGGTCACTGTGTTGCGGNTTGCACAGNTAGAGTAGGGTGCGCTGCTCGAGGTTGAGCTGTTCAAACACCGCAATGATCAACGGGTGAGCCCGGAAAAATTCATCGAATGAGCCGTCGGCTCGCGCGCGCTTCAGGCCTTCCTCGACCCTTTCGGCCAGTAGGGTATGCTCTTTGTTGACGTAAAAGTACACCGGCCAAGGATAGGCTAGCACCAGGCTCGACTCGACGGCCAGGCCGCTGATATCAAAACTCTCCGCTTCGCTCATCACTTCCTGTGCCCCGCGCGGAAAGAAATCAAAACGCCCCGCCCGCAGCATCCGGAACAGGGACTCGTATTTACTGGTTGTGGTGACGGGAATGCCATGCATTCGCAGCACCTGCACATCGAACCAGGTGTCCCCCTGTCCGGCCCGAAATGCGCGCAAGTCCTCCAGCTTTTTCACCTGGTTGAACCGGGGTTGATCATCGGCCCGGATAAACGCAATGCGGTACCCCATCAGACCTTTCAGCAGGGGAAAGGGAATGGCCCGGAAGCGTTCGTTGCGCTCAGGCATGACCGTGGCGTCAATGATGTGAATGTTTTCCTGGCGGGACAATTCCTGATACAGGCGCGCCTGGGGTTTGGCCTGTTGAGACAGGATAACCTCACAGGGGCCATGATCCTGGGCGGTTTTATCCAGCGCTAGTTGTAGCAGTTGGGCGAAGTAGTTGCGATGGTCGTGGCGGACTTCTGCACGAAGCGGGAGCACCAGTTGATCCGTGTTTGTGCCGGGGCTCAGTTGGCAGGCGGCGCTGGCAGGGACACTGAACATTAGGAAGGGCAGGCTCGTTATGAGAGCCGCCAGCGCCTGAAAAAACCACCGGCTTTGCGACGTGCCTGGGCGGCCCAGTTCAGAGGCTGAAGCCTCCTGATGTGTCGGTGGCAAAGGCTGGCTCACGGTGAATGATGGCTCCACAACGAAATCGGTTTAATCAAGTGTAGGAATACTCGCATTATCACACAAGCGTTTTGGCCAGGGCCGAATCCAGGCATCGGGCCGCTGAAGCAAAGCCGGATCCCGGTGGTGGGGGTGACACAGGTAGAGGGTGGTTCGCTCAAACAGGTTCAGCTCGGTAAACACTTCGCGAATTATGGGGTGGTCATTGAAAAACTGATCGAAGGAGCCATCGTCCATGGCTCGTCGCAAGCCGGTTTCCACCCGGTCCGCCAGCGCGACATTGTCTTTGTGAACGTAAAAATAAACCGGAGAGGGATAGGCCAGCAGTAAATCCGGTTCAATGATCAAACCTTCGGTATCAAAATTGGCCTGCTCATCGAGAATTTCCTGAGCGCCGAGGGGGAAAAAGTCGAACCGCTCCGCCTGCAACATCCGAAACAGGGATTCGTATTTCGGTGCGGTGACCACAGGGATGTCGTGGGCTTTCAGCAGCGTGGCATCAAACCAGCTTTCCCCCTGTCCGGCCCGAAATGTGCGCAGGTCATCCAGGGATTGGATGTTGGAGAAGGTTTCTTTATCTGATTCCCGGATAAAAAACAGTCGATAGCCCATCAATCCCTTCAGCAGCGGTACCGGTACCGCCCGAAAGCGTTCGCTGCGTTCCGGCGTTGCCGTGGCATCAATGATGTCGGCGCCGGTTTTACGTTCAAGGTCGAGGTAGCGGCGCACTTGCGGTTTGTAGCCTTCCGGAACGGTCACCCGGCAGGGGCCGTACTCGGTTTCGGTTTTGTCCAAGGCCAGTTGCAGCAAGTCTTCATAGTAACTGCGATGGTCGTGCCTTGCTTCATGGCGCAGTGGTAACAGGACGCTCGGTACATCCTCGCCATCGCGCAGCGTACAGGCGGCTTCACTGGCCAATGGGGCGAGGGTTGCGGTCAGCCAAAGGGCAGGCAGGGACAACCAGCGGGACGCACAGGCGCGGCCGGTTGCGCGATAATCAGGCATGTCTCACTCTCGGTCACGGCGTTGTGTTGATGGGGGCTATGTGTGCCCCTTCGTATTGTCAGCTCTAATCAACAGTAGCCTATTGCCGAAAGAAAATCCATAAGGAGTGGCGCAATAATCATCCTTTATTTGCGCAGGATCAAGACCGCCAAACCTAGGGTCAACAAGGCCCAGCTTTCTGGAGGAATCTGCCCCCAGTCAATGCGTTCGGCCCAGGCGGTGAGGGGACCCCCTAAATGGGGCCAAGCGGTAATGCCGGAGCCGATCAGTGCCAGGGTGGCAATGACGGTGCGCCGACGTCCCCGGCGCCGGTTCTGCTGCTGGCGCTGCAGCTCCTGGGTCTGGGCTTCCAGGTGATGGGATACCTTGCTCAGGCTCTGCAATTGTTGCAGGCCACCGAAAATCAGCTCCGGCACCTGAGGAAATTTTTCCATCCACTCCGGCGCGTAGCGCTGGAACTGTCCCCACAGTGCTTTGGGGTGGAAGCGATCTTTCAGCCAGCGCTCGAGGAAGGGGTGGGCGGTGACCCACAGATCCAGATCCGGATAGAGCTGGCGGCCCAGCCCTTCAATATTGAGCAGGGTTTTCTGCAACAACACCAGTTGCGGCTGAACTTCCATATCGAACCGGCGCGCGGTGCGGAACAGGCTCATCAACAGGTGCCCGAATGAAATGTCTTTCAGCGGTTTTTCAAAAATGGGCTCGCACACGGTGCGCACCGCGGCTTCGAGTTCCTCGACCCGGGTGCCCTCGGGGACCCAGCCGCTTTGCACGTGCAGCTCGGCGACCTGCCTGTAGTCGCGCCGGAACATGGCGAGCAGGTTGCGCGCCAGGTAGTACTGATCTTCCCGGGTCAGGGAACCGACAATGGCCATGTCCACGGCAATGTACTTGGGGTATTCCGGGTTTTCAGTGGCGACAAAAATGTTGCCCGGATGCATGTCCGCGTGGAAAAAATTGTGCTCGAACACTTGCTTGAAAAATATCTCCACACCGCGTTCAGCCAGCGCTTTCATATCCGTGCCCTGGGCGTGAAGTTCATCAATATGGGTCACGGGAATGCCGTGAATGCGTTCCATCACCAGCACGTTATTGCGGGTGTAGTCCCAGTAGATTTCCGGAACATACAGGAGCGGAGAGCCATCGAAATTGCGGCGAAGCTGGGAGGCGTTGGCCGCTTCGCGTTGCAGGTCCAGTTCATCGAAAATGGTGCTGCGATAGTCGCGTACCACGTCCACCGGGTGCAGGCGTTTGCCGTCGATGCTGTAACGCTCCACCAGTCGGGCGATCATCATCAGCAGACGCACGTCCTGCTCGATGATCCGCTCGATACCGGGGCGGACAATTTTAATGACCACACGTTGGCCATTGTGCAGGGTGGCGCCGTGCACCTGGGCCACCGACGCCGAAGCCAGCGGCTCCTGCTCGTAGCTGGCAAACACGGTATCGACGCTTTCCCCCAGACCCCGCTCGACCAGAGCACGAAATTCGGACTTGTCGAACGGCGGCACTTTGTCCTGCAGTCGGTTCAGATCGTCCATCATGTCCGGCGGCACCAGATCCGGACGGGTCGAGAGCAGCTGACCAAACTTGATGAAAATCGGGCCCAGGTCTTCCAGTGCCCGGCGCAGTCGCTCCCCCCGGGTCATCTTGCCGGCGGGTTTGAGTTTGCACGGCAGCAGGAACAGCCGCACGTACCAGGGCAACTGACCGGGCGGAATCAACAGATCCAGGCGGTAGCGCCAGATGACGAAACTGATGGTGAGCAGGCGACGGAGTACGACTAACACGCTTAGTCCTTAGTGGTTCGGTGCAAAAGAGTATGCAAGTGTTGAATTCTCGCTTCGGTGCGCTCCAGCGCCAAGGCCAGCTCGTCCACTTCCCGATAGAAATTGTCCAGCTCGGCGCGACCGGGAACCAGCCCCGCCTCCTGGGTAATGAACTCGCCCAGCAGTCGACGGGCCTGGCTGTCTCGCGCCTTCAGCCAACGGCCTCCCGAGCGCAGCAGTTCCGCACCCTGATGGCCGAGCACATCGCCGAGCACTTCACTCAGGGCTTCTTCCCAGTCAATATCCAGTTGTCCGAGAGTACGTTGCAGTGACTGAACCAGATGGGGGCTGCCTTCCAACTGCACACCGGAGCCCGCCAGACTGGTCTGTTCGCCGCGCGCCAGACCGATAAAGTTTTTCAGTGGGCCGGTCAGTCGCGTTTGAATATCGCCTTCCCAGTGACTGCTGAAACTCAGGCCTTCTCCGGGAAGGACGTACACCGTCCACTCGGGTTGCGTAAAGTTCAGCGCCAGCACTTGCCCTTCGAGCTTGCTGAGTGCGAGCCGGCTGGCGGGGTCATAGCGCAGGGCGCGCTGGACAATGGTTTCGGCGGCCGTCAGGGCAGCGGTGGTCAGCGTGGCATCCATATCAGGGCTTGATGCCTTTGTGCAGGGCCACCACGCCACCGGTCATGTTGTGGTACTCGGTGTTCACAAAGCCGGCGGCATCCATCATGCCCTTCAGGGTTTCCTGGTCGGGATGCATGCGGATGGACTCGGCCAGGTAGCGATAGCTGTCGGCATCGTTGGCGACCACTTTGCCCATGAAGGGCAGCAGCTTGAACGAGTAGGTGTCGTAGGCTTTTTCCAGCAGCGGGTTCTGCGGTTTGGAGAACTCCAGCACCAACAGCCGCCCACCGGGTTTGAGCACCCGCAACATGGAGCGCAGTGCCAGGTCCTTGTCGGTGACATTGCGCAGACCAAAGGCGATGGTGATGCAGTCGAAGGTGTTGTCCGGGAAAGGCAGGTACTGGGCGTCGGCCTGGGCGTATTGCAGGTTGCCGGCGATGCCCCGGTCGGTCAGCCGGTCGCGACCCACGTTGAGCATGGATTCGTTGATATCGGCGAGCACCACCAGGCCGTCCGGCCCGACTTTTTTGGCAAAGGCGTAGCTCAGGTCTCCGGTACCGCCGGCAATGTCAAGGATGGTCTGTCCGGGACGGACCGCTGCCAGTTCGATGGTAAACCGCTTCCACAACCGGTGGACGCCGCCGGACATGAGGTCGTTCATCAGGTCATAGCGGGCCGCGACGGAGTGAAATACGTTCGCCACACGGCTGGCCTTTTCCTCAACGGCCACCTGCTCGTAGCCAAAATCGGTGGTTCTCTTCTCGCTCATGGGGTCATCCATCATCGGAATTCACAGGGCCAACATTGTACACGCTAAGCGGGCCCTGCAGTATGTTCGGCGGGAGCATTACGACCGGGCCGGGAAGGGGTAGACCTTCTCAAGACACGCCGTGAACCCATCCCTGGGGGCTCGACGCGCGGAGTCCCTCCGCTTACGGTCTTGAGAAGGTCTACCCCTCCCCGTCCCTCAGTGCCAAGCGGAAAGTTGTTTTTGGTGCTAGTGGCGTAGGGCGATGAGATGGTCTCCTCCCCTCCTTAATCGGCATCGCAATGTGCCAAGATAGGGGAGGAAAAAGTTCCTATCTGAAATGAGTGGGAGGAGA
>NZ_NZQP01000016.1:0-80354 GCF_002695945.1 Marinimicrobium sp.
GGGGTATGGCCTTTAAAGACCCGCCGTGAACCCATCCCTGGGGGCTTCTCGTCGGCTCCCTGCCTCCGAGAGTCTTTAAAGGCCATACCCCGCATCGGCCCTTGGTGTTGCGCAAGATTCACTGGCGACACCAGTAAGAACCTGAACCAGAATAATCTGTGTTACCGCCCTACCGGATAGTTCGGGGCTTCTTTGGTGATCTGTACGTCGTGGACGTGGCTTTCACCCATGCCGGCAGAGGTGACGCGGACGAATTGCGGCTGGGTGCGCATTTCGTCGATGTTGTGGCTGCCGGTGTAGCCCATGGCCGCGCGCAGGCCGCCCATCAGTTGATGGACGATGGCGTTGAGCGGGCCTTTGTAGGGTACGCGGCCTTCGATGCCTTCCGGAACGAGTTTTTCAGCACCCTGGCTGGCGTCCTGGAAGTAGCGGTCGCTGGAGCCCTGGGTCTGGGACATGGCGCCCATGGAGCCCATGCCGCGGTAGGCTTTGTAGGTGCGGCCCTGGAACAGTTCCACTTCGCCCGGGGCTTCTTCGGTGCCGGCGAACATGGAGCCCATCATGACGGTGTGGGCGCCGGCGACGATGGCTTTGGCCAGGTCGCCGGAGAAGCGTACGCCACCGTCGGCGATGATGGGGATGTCAATGCCTTTCAGGCCGTCCACGACATTGGCAATGGCGCTGATCTGCGGTACGCCCACGCCACTGACGATGCGGGTGGTGCAGATGGAGCCGGGGCCGATGCCCACTTTGACCGCGTCGGCGCCGGCTTCAACCAGGGCTTTGGCGGCGTCGCCGGTGGCGATGTTGCCGCCGATGACCTGCAGCTCCGGATAATCTTTCTTGATGCGACGGACGCCCTCGATCACGTTTTTGGAGTGGCCGTGGGCAGTGTCCACCACGATCACGTCCACACCGGCCTGAACCAGAGCGGCGACCCGGTCAGGGGTGTCCGGGCTGGTGCCGACNCTGGCGCCCACGCGCAGGCGACCTTCCGGGTCTTTNCAGGCGTTGGGGTATTTTTCGGCTTTGTTGATGTCCTTGACGGTAATCAGGCCCTTCAGCTCGAAGTTGTCATTGACCACCAGGACTTTTTCGATACGGTGCTTGTGCAACAGGCTGCGCACTTCGTCGTTGCTGGCACCTTCTTTGACGGTCACCAGCTTTTCTTTCGGCGTCATGATGCTGGAGACCTTGGCCTCCAGGTTGGTTTCAAACCGCACGTCGCGACCGGTGACGATACCCACCAGGTCACCGTTGTCCAGCACCGGCAAGCCGGAGAAGTTGTTCTGCCGGGTCAGGGCCAGCAGGTCGCTGATGGTGGCGTTCGAGTCGATGGTGATCGGATCTTTGACCACGCCGGCCTCGAACTTCTTGACCAGGCGGACTTCCTGAGCCTGCTTTTCGATNCTCATGCTTTTATGGATGATACCGATGCCACCTTCCTGGGCCATGGCAATGGCCAGGCGCGCTTCGGTGACGGTATCCATGGCGGAGGAAATCAGCGGAATATTCAGTTGAATGCCGCGGGTCAGCCGGGTTTTCAGTGAGACGTCTTTGGGCGTGACGTCTGAATAGCCCGGCAGGAGCAAAACGTCGTCGAACGTGAGGGCTTCTTCAGCAATACGCAACATACAGCCAACCTTTATCCTGAGATAAGTAAACCGTCAATTATACCGCCCACACGGCTGTGGGTAAACTGCCATCACCGGTTAAAAGTCATTGTTTTNCCAGTCATTTTCGACATAAGCCCTGTCCGGTTTGGGTATAATGCCAGCATGTTTGAAAATGACCCCACAACCACCTCCGAACGGCCGATTTTCTCTGTCAGCCAACTCAACCGGCGCGCCAAGCAGTTGCTGGAAACCCACCTGCCCCTGATCTGGGTGGAGGGGGAGATCTCCAACTTTGCCCGCCCCTCCTCCGGCCACTGGTACTTCACTCTGAAGGACGATCAGGCCCAGGTGCGCTGTGCCATGTTTCGCGGCCGCAACCAGCAGGTGCGCTTCAATCCACAGCAGGGCCAGCAAGTACTGTTACGGGCCCGGGTCAGCCTGTANGAGAACCGCGGCGATTATCAGCTGATTGCCGAGCACATGGAGGAGGCCGGCGCCGGCGCCCTGCANCGNGCCTTTGAGGCNCTCAAACANAAGCTCGCGCAGGAGGGCCTGTTCGACCCGGCCCGCAAGCGGCCCATTCCCGCCCTGCCCCGTCATATTGGCGTGATCACCTCGGCCAGNGGCGCNGCGGTNCGGGATATTCTCACCGTGCTGCAGCGCCGCNTCCCGAGCATTCCGGTCACCCTGGTGCCGGTACCCGTGCAGGGCAAAGAGGCCGCTCCCGCGATTGTTGAGGCCCTGTCGTTGGCNAACCGATCGGGGCTGTTTGATGTACTGATTCTGGGCCGGGGTGGTGGTTCCNTGGAGGACCTGTGGCCGTTTAACGAGGAAGTGGTGGCCCGGGCCATTGCCGCCAGCGACCTACCGGTGATCAGCGCCGTGGGTCACGAAGTGGATNTCACCATCGCCGATTTTGTCGCCGACCTGCGCGCGCCGACCCCCTCCGCTGCTGCGGAGTTGGTGGTGCCCGACGCCAGCGAATGGTTGGTCAGGTTTCGCNGCTACGAGCAGCGCCTGACCCAACTGACGCGTCGCCGCCTNCAGGCCGAGCAACANCATCTGCAACATCTCAGNAAGCGCCTGCGTCATCCCGGGGAGCGTTTGCAGCAACAAAGCCAGCGTNTGGACAGCCTGGAGCTGCGTTTGCGTCGCGTCATGCAGCAGCGATTGGGGCAGGCACGCCAGCGCCTGGACAATCTCGCGGCTCGCCAGAAAGCGCANCGGCCGGAGCCACAACTTCGCCAATGGCAAACCCGCATCGAGCAGCTTCGCCAGCGGCTGAACCGACAGATGCAACAGACCTTGAAGCAGCAGCGCCAGCGACTGAGCGAAGCCGGGCGATTGTTGCACGGGGTGAGTCCGCTGAACACGCTGGAGCGCGGTTATGCCATCGTGCACAACGACGCCGGTGAGGTGATTCGGGATGCGGCGCAGGTGAAGCCCGGGGAGCGGATCCGAACGCGGGTGGCGGCCGGGGAGATTCTCAGTCGGGTGGAGGAGTAGNGGTTTGNTTTNCGGCGGATGCGCCTTCGGCTTATCCGCCCTACGCGGNCTTGTACGCNCTNCGCATCCGCCGTAACCGTTGATTCTGGCTTTCGCTCTGGTTACTATAAATACGAACTTGTCGGGGTGCCCTGCGTAAGGGGCTGAGATCGGTCANACCGAAACCCGTTGAACCTGATCAGGTTGATGCCTGCGGAGGAAACAAGCGAGCCTGGCCCTGTCTGGCCCCCTTCCCCTGCTTCAAACTCCTGATCTCACACGCTNTACCTTTGTGTTTGAGGTCTTATGAGTCATGCAAAACTTTCCATCGGTATTGCCGGTGCGGGCCTGCTCGGGCGNNTGATCGCCTGGCAGNTGCTCCGCAAAGGGCACCGCGTCATGCTGTTTGANCGCGGCCCGGAACACGGCACCCAGGCCGCCGCCTGGACNGCGGCGGGNATGGTCGCGCCGCTTAGCGAAGCGGTCGTCTCCGACCGGTTTATCTACGATATGGGCCGCTACGCCCTGCGTCAGTGGCCNCAGTGGGTNAANCAGTTACCNGCGCACCGNCGNCCGCTGTGGCAATTCAANGGCAGCCTGGTGGTGGCCCATCCCCAGGANCAGTCNGAACTGACCCAGTTTTACCGGGACCTGTACCACGTCACCGGCGACACCCAGGGTTACCAGTGGTTGACCCGCCCNGCGCTTCACTCGTTGGAGCCAGATCTGAACGACCAGTTCCAGCATGGGCTTCTCCTGGAAAACGAAGGGCATCTGGACAATCNCACCCTGTTCACCGCGCTCGGGAATGCCCTGCGGGAGTTGGGCGGTCACTGCGTNTTTGATTGCGAGGTGGAGCTGGAGTCCGGCCTGATACACACNCCGTCGGGCCCNCGCCGTTTCGATCAGGTGATTGANTGCCGGGGCANGGGCGCCAAGTCCGGNTTCCCGGAATTGCGCGGNGTNCGCGGTGAAATATTACAGGTGCAGACNCGGGACCTGACNNTGAACCGGCCANTTCGGTTGATGCACCCGCGCTANCAGCTCTACGTCGTNCCCAANCCCGACCATCACTTTGTGATNGGCGCCACNCAGATAGAAAGTGAAGANCGCTCGCCCATGTCGNTGCAATCGTCACTGGAATTGAGCAGCGCGCTGTANACNNTGGCGCCGGCCTTTTCCGAAGCNCGAATCGTCGAGCAGTCCGTCAATCTGCGNCCCGCNNTGCCGGACAANAANCCNNGGATCACNCGNGAAGATCGCCTGCTACGNGTGAACGGCCTNTTCCGGCACGGNTATCTGCTGGCACCGGCGGTGGTCGATCAGGTGNTGGCGATGATCGACGNAGGCGCCGACACCGAATTNGCACCCCATTTATTGAANCTCTCCCGGAACGCTCTCAATGATANTNGTNAGTCTGAACAACGAGCGGGTTGAGNTGCCCGCCGACACGCCCCTGANCGANGCTCTGCAGCGGTGGCAGTATGCNGACCAGCCNGTGGCNGTTGCCATCAACAGTGAATTTNTNCCCCGGGCACAGTACCCGCAGGTGGTTCTGCAAANCAGCGATCAGGTCGATGTGGTTCGNCCCGTGGGAGGAGGNTGATCATGTCNCAGGATCNATTGGTTTTNTACGGNGAATCGTTCGACAGCCGGTTTCTGCTGGGGACCGCNCTCTACCCTTCACCACAATGCATGCTGGACGCNATTCAGTCCGGGCGCTGCGAGGTNGTCACNCTGGGGCTGCGTCGGCAAAACCCGACCGAGGGCAGCGGCGATGCGTTCTGGCAAATGATTCAGCGCAGCGGCTGTCGATTACTGCCCAACACCGCNGGCTGTAAAACGGTCAAGGAAGCCGTGACCCTGGCGGAAATGAGNCGGGAAATATTCAACACCGAATGGGTCAAGCTGGAGGTCATCGGCGATGATTACAATCTGCANCCGGACCCCTTTGGNCTCGTCGATGCCGCCGGACAATTGATTCAGAAAGGCTTCAAGGTNCTGCCCTANTGCACCGACGANCTGATTNTNGGCCANCGNCTGCTTGATGTGGGCTGCGAGGTNTTGATGCCCTGGGGNTCNCCCATCGGGACNGGTCAGGGGCTGCTCAATCGCTACAATCTGAGAACCCTGCGCGAGCGCTTGCCGGACACGCCGCTGATCATTGATGCNGGNNTGGGCGCCCCCTCGCAGGCTACCGANGCGATGGAGATGGGGTTTGATGGTGTGCTGCTGAACACCGCAGTGGCGAAAGCACACAACCCGCCCTTGATGGCCGAGGCGTTTGCCGANGCNATTGATGCNGGCCGAAAAGCCTTCANAGCCGGATTGATGACCCGCCGGCAGACGGCCAGCCCCAGCACGCCGACCATCGGGCAGCCGTTTTGGCATCAGGCGTAAATGGGAGGGAGNTGTCNGCTTAAGCGCGCCCGAGGTGGTTGTCGGCTTACGGCCTTTGGCCTAAGCCGACCTACGGAACGGTCTTCCTGAGCNNCGAGTAGGTCGGCTTAGCGCANCGCGCGTAAGCCGACAATCACACCCTTACAGCAACTGACTCCAAAGCGGCACGGTCACCAGCGACAGCAACANNCCGTAACCGACAATGGTNGACACCAGCCTCGGCGCCAAACCATGAGCCATAGCCACCACGCCCGCCGAAATCATCGCCGGCATTGCCGTCTGTAACGCGACCGCCTGCGCCGCCACGGAGTGCAGATCCAGCACGGCGAACACCGCAAACACAATCGCCGGAATCAATACCAGCTTATACCCCAGACCCACGGTCAGCGGGAGCAGGTGTTCCTTATCCAGTTTCAACTGCCACTGCAGCCCCACCGCCACCATCACCACCGGCACCAAGCTCTCCGCAATCCGTCCGGTGGCGTAAGTGAACCAATGCGGGTAATCCAGCGGGAAGGTCGCAAACGCGAGCAACAGCACCACGAACGGCGGAAAGGTAAAGATGGTGCGGCTGACTTTACGCCAGGAGGTGTCCTGCCCGCTATACCAGGCCGCCACAATGACCGCATAGGTATTCAGGGCGATCACCGTGCCGGTCTGATCGTAAAGCAGTGCGTAGGGTAGTGCTTCAGGTGGGAGCAGTGCCTGAATCAGGGGAATACCGACAAAGGAGGTATTGCCGAGCACGATCACCAGCATCAAGGCGCCGGTCACCGAACGGGACCAGCCGAACCCGCGCGCCGTCAGCCAGACCAGTGCGGCGGTCGATGCCATCACCACCCAGGTACTGATCACCGGCAACAGCGCCCGTTGATCCAGGGTCAGTTTGGGAATTTCGGTGAGGATCATTGCCGGCAGCGCGACATACAAGACGTAGAGATTGAGCGCACTGGCCGCATCCCGGGGCATCCGGCTCGATCGCTGCAATAGCAGACCGATACCAAGACACGCCAGAATCAGAAGCAGGTTACTCATTCGTCTACCCCGGGAATGATGTCACGCCGCACGCATCAAGGGCGTCGACCACGCGGCGCCTTGCGCTCTTTTCCGGGGCCTGAGGGCGACTTGCCTTTGGCGCCTTTACTGCCCGGACCGCGGTTACCCGGCCCTCGCCCGCCCTGGTTTTTGGGTTTGGAGGGGCGTCCGGCGAAGGGGTTTTCGCTGGATTTGAACTCGATCCGTACCGGCGTTCCCTCGAGCTTCAGAACCTGGCGAAAGGTCTTTTCCAGATAGCGCGCGTAGTGACTGGGCACCGCCTCGGTCTGATTGCCGTGAATCACCACAATGGGCGGATTGTGGCCACCGGGGTGAGCGTAGCGCAGTTTGATACGGCGCCCCTGCACCATGGGAGGCTGATGCTCGCGCACCGCATCCTGCAGGATGCGGGTCAGGAAATTCGTGGAGAACTTGTCCGTGGCGGACTTGTAGGCACCCTCTACGGATTCATACAAGTGCCCTACCCCGGTGCCATGCAAGGCGGAAATAAAATGGATTTTGGCAAAGTCCACAAAGCGCAACCGGCGCTCGAGTTCGTTGCGCACATATTGCTTGTGGCCATCGTCCAGACCATCCCACTTGTTCAGAGCAATCACCAGCCCTCGACCGGCATCAAGGACGTTGCCCATCAGGTGCAGGTCCTGATCCACCACGCCTTCACTGGCGTCCATCACCAGAATGGCGACGTGAGCATCGTCAATGGCCTGGAGGGTTTTCACGATCGAGAACTTCTCGACCGACTCGGACACGTTTTTGCGCCGGCGAACGCCGGCGGTGTCGATCAGGGTATAGTGCTTTTCAAACCGCTCGTAATGAATATAGACGCTATCCCGGGTGGTACCCGGTTGATCATAGACCACCACCCGATCCTCACCAAGCATCCGGTTGACCAGCGTGGATTTACCCACATTGGGCCGGCCCACCACCGCGATCTTGATGCCTTGATTGGTCGGGGCCGGTACCACTTCCTCAACCGGCAGCTCGGCCACCACATCGGACATCATGGACTTGACGCCCCGGCCATGGGTGGCCGTGGTCGGGAAAATCTCGCCCAGCCCCAACTCATAGAACGGCGCCAGGGCCAGGTCCGGGTCTACACCGTCAATCTTGTTGGCGACCAGATAGGTCTTTTTGTTCTGCACCCGCAGATGCCGGGCGATCATTTCATCCGCCGCGGTCAGTCCGGCCCGGGCATCCAGAATAAACAGCACAATGTCCGCTTCCTGAATCGCCTGCAGGGACTGGCCCGCCATGGCGCTATCGATGCCCTCTTCCTCGCCGCTGATACCGCCGGTATCAATCACCATAAAACGGCGGCCTTCCGCCTGCCCTTCACCGTATTTCCGGTCGCGGGTCAGCCCGGCGTAATTCGCCACGAGCGCATCCCGGGATTGGGTCAGACGGTTGAACAGCGTGGATTTGCCCACATTGGGGCGGCCCACCAGGGCAATAACTGGAATCATAATGGAGGCATCGAAGATCGGTAGAACGCAAAGGCGCCTAGGATAGCGGATTGGGGACTTTTTATACAGCCATAAACGAGATCGCCGCCGAAACCCCGGTCAGGAGGTCGGCGGCGAGGCAGTTAACGAGGGAACTATCAATCCCGAGGCTTGACCTCAAGTGCTACCAGGCGTCCGCCATCGGTCTGCACATACAGGGTGTCGCCATCGGTGACCATGGTGCCGGAAATACCGCCCCGATCAAGGCGGCGGCGGGCGGCGAAGCTGCCATCATCGCGCTTGAGCAGATGCAGGTAGCCGTCATAATCCCCCACCGCCAGGTAGTCACCAACGACCTGGGGGCCATTGATGAGGCGGCGCAGCAACTGATCGTTCTGCCAGCGCATTTCACCCGTCGCGGTACTGAAGGCCTTGACCACACTGTCGGCCTCGGAGAGGTACAGAGTGCGACCTTCAGCGGACAAATCCTTATGGGTCGAGGCCTCCTGACTCCACACGGGCCGGCCATTGTTGCGGCCCAAAGCAGTCACGTTGCCCTGAAAAGACGCGGCAAACACCACCCCTTCGTGCAGCAGCGGAGAAGCATCCACGTCAACCATGCGTTCAATCTCGGAGCGACCTTGCGGCAGAGCCACGCGGCGCTCCCAGAGGACCAGGCCATTATCCGGGTTGAAAGCCATCACCTTGCCCGTGGCGAAGCCGGCAATCACCGCCGAATCCGTCATGAGCGGCGAAGCAGTACCCCGCAGCGTCAGCACCGGAGGCGGGCTATCGTATGCCCAGCGGGTTTCTCCAGTCTCGGCATCCAGCGCGTGCAGTCGGCCATCCATGGTCTGGGCGGCCACCACAGTGCCATTGGTCTGGGGAACGGAAATCACTTCACTGCTCAACGCGGTGCGCCACAGCTCCTTACCGTCCTCATTGGCCAGGGCGACCACCTCGCCGTTGCCCGTGCCGTAGAGCAGCACGCCGGCATTGCTGCTCACGCCGCCGGTAATGGCATCATCGGTTTTCTGACGCCAGAGGCGCTTGCCGTTGGCGCGATTGAAGGCGAACACGCGACCCTTGGCATCAGCCGCGTAAATCCGGTCGCCATCAAGAGCTGGCTGCAACTTGACCACGGCCTTGTCGGTGCCCGAACCGACGCCGCTCCGCCAGACAATGTCCAGCTCCGCCGTCGGTTCGAAATCCACCAGTTCCACCGGCTCTGTACCGTCTTCTTTCGAAAACAGCGCACAGCCGGAAAACAGCAAAGCACAAAGCGCTACTGCGCATAACCTCATGAAGCATTCTCCTCGGAGCCCGACGTATCGTCCGCCGTGGCCGGTTGTACATTATCCAGTTTCATCTGCAGCAGCAGAACGCGGTTCTGTTGCTGCGCGTCAAGCGAGTCCAGTGCGCTCTGGTAGGCCTGAGCCGCCCCGTCGTTGTCACCCTGCTCGCTCAGAATGTCCCCGCGAGCTTCGGCGTATTCGGCCGCAATGCTGTCGGCGGGAGTGCCAGCCTCCAGGGTCGCCAGCGCGTCATCGAGTTGTCCGCGAGCTGACAGAACCCGGGCCAACCGCAGGCGAGCCAGCTGCTGGATTGCCTCCGCGGTTTCCTGTTCCAGAACCCAGCGCAACTCACTTTCAGCGGTTTCCAGGTCACCCTCATCGACGGCCCAGCGGGCGCGAATCAGCGCCGCATTTGCGCCGTAGGCACTGTTGGCATGCTCGGTTTTGAGCTGTTCAACAAGCTCGCCGGCCCGCGCACGATCGTCTTCCGAAACGGCGCTGCCTTCCTCGACCGCCAAAGTTTCCAACAGTTCAGAATATATCGCCGAGCCCGCTTCGGCCTTGGCCTGCTGCTGGTCCTGGTAGGTATTCCAGCCAAAATAGCCGCCCACCGCAATCACCACGGCGGTCACAATCCATTTGCCATTTTCCTTCCACCACCGCTTGAGGGCCTCAAGCTGTTCTTCTTCAGTCAGATGATCGCTCACGTTGTACTCCTGTTATTGTCAAAATTCGTTTCAGAGGTTGCTCAGCGCGGGCCAGTAGGCCCGTAGCTGCTCGATAGTCTGGTCCAGCGACAGTGTTTCCTGGGGCCGATCCTCACGCAGATACTTGAGTGAGAGTTGGCCGTTACGGGCTTCGTCCTCCCCCAGAATCAACGCAATGTCGGCGCCGCTTTTGTCCGCCTTTTTCATCTGGCTCTTGAAGCTGCCGCCCCCGCAGTGGGCCAGCAACTGCAGCCCCGGCAGCGCATCGCGCAACCGTTCGGCCGAACGCATGGCCGAGGATTGTACCTCACCCACCGCCACAAGATAGACCTGAGTGCGACGATCAAGGCCCTCGGGCAGTTGCCCGGTGGCCTGAAGCAGCAACAGCAGGCGCTCGAGGCCAATACCAAACCCGATGGCCGGCGTGGGCTTACCACCCAGTTGCTCGACCAACCCGTCATAGCGGCCACCGGCGCATACCGTACCCTGGGCGCCCAGGGCGTCGGTCACCCACTCAAAAGCGGTTTTCCCATAGTAATCAAGCCCTCGTACCAGACGGGGGTTGACCTCAAAGGGAACACCGGCTTCGGTCAGCATGGCTTTGAGGTGCTCGAAATGGGCGGCAGACGCTTCGTCGAGATGCTCAAGCAGTACCGGCGCACCATCCAGAATTTTCTGGGTGTCGGGGTTCTTGCTGTCCAGAATACGCAGGGGGTTGGACGTCAGGCGACGCTGACTGTCTTCATCCAATTGCTCGCGGTACTGGCTCAGATAGTCCACCAGCGCGGTTTTATAGGCGGCGCGAGCCTCGCTGCTGCCCAGGCTGTTCAACTGCAGCGTGACCTGGTCGGCCACACCCAGCGCGCGCAGCATGCGCGCACTGAGCAGCAATACTTCGGCATCAATATCCGGCCCGGTCATGCCGAACACTTCGACCCCCAGTTGGTGAAACTGACGGTAGCGGCCTTTCTGCGGACGCTCGTGGCGGAACATGGGGCCCATGTACCAGAGCCGCTGGGTCTGGTTGTACAACAGGCCATGCTGTTCACAGGCGCGCACACAGGAGGCGGTACCTTCGGGCCGCAGCGTGAGACTATCGCCATTGCGGTCATCGAAGGTGTACATTTCCTTCTCCACAATGTCGGTCACTTCACCGATGGAGCGCTTGAACAGCTCGGTGCTCTCGACGATCGGGAAACGGATTTCCCGATAGCTGTATTGCTGGAGGATGGACTTGAGGGTATTTTCCAGGTACTGCCACTGTCCGCTCTCATCCGGCAGCAGGTCGTTCATTCCTCGAATGGCTTGCAGTTTTTTCAAAGTGGGTTCCTAAAATCTTCTTTGGTGTTTGATGCTTTAGTTTGGGTTGCGGCGGACTTTCTTCGCTCAGGATCGTCGAACCCTGGTTACGGCGGATGCGCTTCGCTTATCCGCCCTACGCAACCTCCGCAGCCAAGCGTAGGGCGGATAAGGGCGAAGCCCGCATCCGCCGTCACCGGGTCTATCCCCGCACAATCAGATTCGCTTCCTCTTTTTCCAGGCGCGCTTTTTTCTCCTCGGCCTTGGCGCGGATCAACCGCTCCAGATCGTCCACCAGAGTGTCATTGGCGAGCTTCTGACTCGGTGCCCCGTCGATATACACCAGATTGTTGGGGGTACCGCCGGCGAGCCCCAGGTCGGCTTCTTTGGCCTCACCCGGGCCGTTGACCACGCAGCCAATCACCGCAACATCCAGCGGCACGGTGATGTCTTCCACGCGCATTTCCAGCTCGTTCATGGTCTTGATGACATCGAAGTTCTGCCGGGAGCAGCTTGGGCAGGCAATAAAGTTCACTCCCTTGTTACGCAGCTTCAGGCTCTTGAGCAGATCCCAGGCGACCTTAACCTCTTCCACCGGATCCGCTGCCAGGGAAATGCGCACGGTGTCGCCGATGCCATCCATCAACAGCGCGCCCAGGCCGACCGCCGACTTTACGGTACCCGCCCGTAGACCGCCGGCTTCGGTGATGCCGAGGTGCAGCGGCTGATCAATTTCCCGGGCCAGCTTGCGGTAAGCGGCGACCGCCATAAAGACATCCGAGGCCTTGACGCTGACCTTGAAGTCGTAAAAATTCAGTTGATCGAGAATCTCCACATGCCGCAGGGCCGATTCGACCAGCGCATCCGGAGTAGGCTCGCCGTACTTTTTCTGCAGATCTTTTTCCAGAGAGCCGGCGTTGACGCCAATGCGGATCGGGATATTCATATCCCGCGCTTTGTCCACCACCGCGCGAATGCGCTTTTCCCGTCCGATGTTGCCGGGATTGATGCGCAGACAATCCACACCCAAGTCCGCCACCCGCAAGGCAATGCGGTAATCAAAGTGGATATCCGCCACCAGGGGAATATCCACCTGTTTGCGGATGGCTCCGAAGGCTTCGGCGGCCTCCATGCTCGGGACCGAGACGCGCACGATATCCGCTCCGGCAAGCTGCAGGCGCTGAATCTGATCGACGGTCGCGGCCACATCGGTGGTTTCGGTGTTGGTCATGCTCTGCACGGAGATCGGCGCTCCGCCCCCAACGGGCACATTGCCAACCATAATCTGGCGGGACTGACGGCGTACAATGGGCGACTCACTGTGCATGATGCGATCCTGTGATGGTTCGGTTCAGGGGTATCAATTGACCGTCAGGGTCATCAGGCGACCACTGACCGGCGGAACAAAATCAAAACGCTCACCGTTGAGCTCAACCTGGGCCGCGCCGGCATTGCCGAGCTTCACCGTAAAGGGCGCCTCACCGGAGAGCAACAATTCCCGACCGGGCTGAAGCAGATCGGTTTCGAGCACGTCCCCACGGCTGTCGGTCACTTCTACCCAGCATTCTTCCGAGAAGGTCAAACGCAGCTGATCGAGCACTTCCGGGTCGTTCATTGACGCACCGGGACTGCTCACTTCCGTTGCTGCCAGAGGCTCCACGGCACCGCTTGACGCTGCCGGAGGTTCAGAGCCGGTCAACGCCGCGGCCGAGTTCGTCTCGGCGCTTGCGGTCGGCGCTGCCTCAGTCGCTTCCTCGGTCCCATCGTCCACACTGCCCGCTACCGCTTCTTGTTCAACTGCCGGCTCCTCAGTCAGGGCCGACGTCGGCGCTGGCGCCTTCAGTTCACTGATCGGGTCCACCATGGCGCTATCCGCCACGGGATCCTGCCGGTTGCCCAGAAACCAGACCGACAGTGCCCAGATGCCCGCCAGCAACACCAGAATCCAGAGCACAAATTTCCACAGGGACCGGGTCGGCTCGGGCACATTGATTTTCAACGGGCTTTCTTCGGGATCATCCGCCAACCCGGCCTGACGCCGAGCCTGCTTGTAGGCCTGAAGCAGGTCCTCGGGTTCCAGGCCGAGCAGTTTCGCGTAAGTACGCAGATAACCGCGAATGAACGTATCGGAGTGCAGCCGATCGTAATCGTCCGCCTCCAGAGCACGCACCTTGCTGACGGTCATCCGCAGCTCGCGGGCGACATCCTCTTCACTGAGCTTGGCCTTTTCCCGCGCGGCTTTGAGCAGCGCGCCTGGGTACGCCTCCGGGGCGAGCTCCGGAACCTCGGCCTCGGCGGGTTGTTCTTCAGTTGACATCAGGACCTCAACGACTCATTTCGCGTTTGTATTCCAGATACTCATCGGAATAAGGAAAGCGATTTTTCAATGCCAGCGCATAACTGGCTTCTTTGTCTTGGTTGCCGAAGATCCTTTCGATTTTAATACCCAACAGCAGCGAACGGGCCGACTGACGAGACACCTCGCCGTACTGATCCAGGTAGCGCTTGGCCTGCGCGTATTCTTTGTCCTGGAAACTGATGTCTGCCAGCTCCAACAGGACCGGCGCCAGGCGTCGATCCAGGGTAAACGCATGTTCAAACGCCGCACGGGCGCGCTCTTCACGCCCCAGTTGCTTGGCGGTGCGCCCCAGGCTGAGCAGCGCTCTAGCCCGATTGTCGTAGCTCAGATCTTCACTGACGATTGAGAACTGCTCATAGGCCTCTTCGTAACGCTGTTGTCTGAATAGAAAAGCGCCGTAGTTGTTACGGGCCTGAGAAAAGCTCCGGTCTTCCCGAAGCGCCGACTTGAAGCTGTCCTCAGCACGCTCCACCTCACCTTCCAGTTGAAGCAGCATGGCCTGTGCCGCGTAGGCTTTGGCCGAGTCATCATCGAGTTCAAACGCTTTCTCAATATGGTGACGAGCCGAGTCCCGGTTACGGTTGTCGATGTACGCCATGGCCAATCGATAGTGGGTATCCAGGGCTGCCTCGCGGTCCACTTGCGGACCGCTGGTCTGGGTCACGCAGCCGCCCAGCCCGAGCAACGCCAGCAATCCCAGCGCGGCCATTGAACGCCATACTCGGCGCGGGTTTCTATGTGCTTTTATCATCACCCTTACCTCTTGGTCACAGACGCTCGTCAGGGAGACGGCGCAATTATTTTTACGGTTTGCAGTTCGTCAAACTTCGCCCGGTACCGCTCACTGCGCTTGGTCATATCGTTGACCGTGCCCGCGAGCTGACCACAGGCGGCATCAATGTCCTCACCCCGCGTGGTACGGATGGTAGTGATATAGCCCGCTTCCATCAAAATGGTCTGGAACCGACGAATCGCATTGTTACTGGCCCGTTTGTAGTCGGACAGTTTGAACGGGTTGAACGGGATCAGATTGATTTTTACCGGTACATCCTGAAGCAGTTCCGCCAATTGGTGGGCGTGTTCCGGACGATCGTTGACATGATCAATCATGGTGTACTCGATGGTAATGCGCCGATGGGTATCGGGCAAACCCGCGATGTAGCGCTTGGCGGAATCGAGCAGCACGGCGATGGGGTACTTTTTGTTGATCGGCACCAGCTCGTTGCGCAGTTCATCGTTGGGCGCGTGCAGGGAAATCGCCAGGCAGGCGTCGGTGTACTGCCCCAGCTTGTCCAGCGCCGGCACTACGCCTGAGGTACTCAGGGTCACCCGCCGCTTGGAGATGCCGTAGGCGTTGTCCTCCATCATCAGGTTCATGGAGTCCACGACATTGTCGAAATTCAACAGCGGCTCGCCCATGCCCATCATCACCACGTTGGTCACCTTTCGCGGACCATTGGGCTGAAGCTGATTGAAGGACTTGGCCGCAATCCACACCTGACCGATGATTTCCGCTGCGGTCAGGTCCCGGTCAAAGCCCTGCTTGCCCGTCGCGCAGAAGCTGCAGTCGAGCGAGCAGCCCACTTGGGAGGAGACACACAGGGTGCCCCGATCGCCTTCGGGAATAAATACCGTCTCTACAATGCTGCCGCCGGTCACGCGAATCAGGAACTTGCGGGTGCCGTCGGACGAGTCCAACTGCTGGATGACTTCCGGTGCCCGGATTTCGGCCACTTCTTTGAGCTTCTCCCGCAGCGACTTGCTGATGTTGGTCATCTCGTCGAAGTTTTCCGCGCCGCGCTGGTGAATCCACTTCAGCACCTGAGTCGCTCGGAAGCGCTTCTCGCCAAAGGACTCGAAAAAAGCCACCAGCTTGGCCTCGGGCAGGCCCAGCAGATTGGTCCGCTCGGTCTTGGACGGGTCAGCGGTGTTGGCAGCGGGTACAGCGGTCATGTGAATACCTGTATGAACGAAATGAGCTCGGGAATCTCGGCGTCCGCATCAGCTGCGAGCGAAAATTTCCCCGGGTTCGAAAAAGTAGGCGATTTCCCGTGCGGCAGACTCGGGCGAATCCGAGCCGTGCGCCGCGTTGATGGACACGCTTTCAGCGTAGTCCGCGCGAATGGTGCCCGGCGCGGCCTCTTCCGGGTTGGTCGCCCCCATCAACTCGCGATTGCGGGTGATGGCGTTGTCGCCGGACAGCACCTGTACACAGACCGGGCCGGAGGTCATAAAGTCCACCAACCCCTCAAAAAACGGCTTGCCCTGGTGCTCGGCATAGAAGCCCTCGGCCTGGGCCCGACTCAGTTGAATCATCTTGAGTGCCACGATCTTGAGGCCAGCTTGCTCGAAACGGCTCTCAATGGCACCGATCAGGTTTTTCCGTACCGCGTCCGGTTTGATGATAGAGAGGGTCTGTTGTTCGGGCATCGAAGGCTCCAGTGTCAGTCGCGCAAAATGGTCTCGGATCAGCCCCGCCCCCTCGGGGGCGGAGAAATGCGGGAATTATACGCGGGTTGCGCCTATAAGCCACCCCGGCAGGCGCGATTGACCGCAAACTGTGCACCGATCGACGCCTCTGGAAACCGGGCTGCAGATCAAGCGGCACCGGCGGTTCAGGCGGCGCGAGCGATATCCTGGATTCGGGCCACCATGGCGCGCAGACCGTTACCCCGGGTGGGACTGAGGTGCTTCAGGAGGTTCAGCTCGTTGAAGTAGCCTTCAATATCAAAATCCAGCACCTCGGCAGGGCTTTTGCCGTTGTAGGCGGCCAGCACCACGCCGAGCAGGCCTTTGACGATAAAGGCGTCACTGTCGGCGTCGAACCAGAGCTTGCCGTCCTCTTCCCGATGGGTCAGCCACACCTGACTCTGACAGCCGCGCACCAGGTACGCCTCGGTCTGGTAGGCCGGGTCGAGCGGTGGTACCTCTTTCCCCAGGTCAATAATGTACTTGTAGCGATCCTCCCAGCTATCGAAAAAGCTGAGGGTCTCGACGATATCGTCGGCGCTGATGTCAGTTCCGAATTGGGACATACCACTGAATCCTGAGGGTTAAACCTTAAAAGAACATTCCGGTCTCGAGCTGGGCTTCTTCGCTCATCATCTCCCGGCTCCAGGGCGGATCGAACACCAGGGAGACCGCCACGTAATCGACGTTGGGCACCTTGGCCACCCGCCGCTCGACATCACCCACCAGCACCGGCCCCATACCACAGCCGGGCGCCGTCAGGGTCATCCTGATGCTCACCCGCTGTTCGCTCTGGTCGACGTCCACCGCGTAAATCAGCCCCAGATTGACCAGATCCACCGGAATCTCCGGATCATACACAGTGCCCAGAGCTTCCCAGACCTGATCTTCATTGATGCGCTGATCGGCGGGCGGCGGAAAGTTGAGCTCCTGGGCCTCCAGGCCCAGGGCGGCCGCGTCGGTGCCATCTACCCGCACCATCTGGCCGTGATAGGTCAACGTATAGTTGCCACCCAGAGATTGGGTGATCGTCACGAAGGTGTCTTTGGGAATGGTCAGGTGCGTGCCGTCGGGCACCCGGCGGGCCGGGCAGTCCGCCTGGGCCACCACCATACGTCGTTCACTCATCGGGGCCCCGGGCGTCTAGGAGGAAGCATTCACAACGCTGAAACTTTCCCCGCAGCCGCAGTAATCCTGAGCATTGGGGTTATTGAATTTGAGCTGGCGATTGACGCCTTCAATGACATAATCGATCTCGGTACCGCTGACCACATTGAGGCTGTCCCGGTCGATGTACAGCGAGACGTCGTCCGCCAGTTCATAGCACACATCGTTCTCGCGCCCGTCGGCCACCAGGTCCACCACGTACATGAAACCGGTACAACCGCTCTCTTTCACGCTCAGACGTACCGCCTGCGCCTCCTGGTTGAGGCCCAACTGACGCCGGAAGTGTTCCACTGCAGCCGGAGTGACCGCAACGGCCTGCCGAGTGGGATCAAATGACTCTACTGCCATCTCACTCTACTCCTGTGTTGTTCAAAAAAACTGCCGAGCCTTTTCAAGGGCCTCGAACAGCCGATCCACCTCATCAAAGGTGTTGTAAAACGCAAAGCTGGCGCGCACCGTACCCGGAATATGGTATTGCTCCATAATCGGTTGCGCGCAGTGGTGTCCGGTACGCACCGCCACACCCTGTTGATCCAGCAGAAACCCCAGATCGTTCGGGTGGGTGCCCTCGACCAGAAAGCTCAACACGCTGACCTTGTGCGCCGCCGTGCCCACCAGAGTGATACCCGGGGTCGCAAACGCCTTCTCTTCCGCATAGGCCAACAGGGCCCGCTCGTGCGCAGCGGCGGCTTCCCGGTCCAGCCCATTGAGGTAGTCAATGGCAGCGGCCAGGCCAATGGCACCAGCGATATCCGGGGTGCCCGCCTCAAACTTGTACGGCAACTGGTTGTAAGTCGTGCCGGCGAAGCTCACTGACTGGATCATCTCGCCACCGCCCTGATACGGCGGCATGGCTTCGAGAAGGTCGCGTTTGCCGTACAGCACGCCGAATCCCGTGGGACCAAACAGTTTATGGGCCGAAAACACATAGAAGTCGCAATCGAGCGCCTGAACATCGATGGGCCAGTGACTTACCGCCTGGGCGCCATCAATCAGCGCCAGTGCGCCGTGCTTGTGCGCCAGGGCAATAATGTCATCGATGGGATTGACCGTACCCAGAGCATTGGACACGTGCCCGACCGCCACCATACGCACCTGACCCTGCTCGAGCAGCGTTTCCAGCGCCGCCAGCTCCAGCGTGCCCGTCTCGTCCACCGGAATGGGTTCGACGGTTGCGCCGGTGGCCTCGGCCACCATCTGCCAGGGCACAATGTTGGAGTGGTGCTCCATCGCCGAGACCAGAATCCGATCACCCGCCTTGAGGTTATTGCGACCCCAACTGAACGCCACCAAGTTGATACTTTCGGTGGTGCCGCGCGTCCACAGAATCTGTTCGCGATGCGGTGCGTTGAGGAACTCGGCCACCGTTGACCGCGCACCTTCAAACTTTGCCGTCGCCCGCTCCGCCAGCGCATGGGCACCACGATGCACATTACTGTTGTCGTGCAGGTAGTAGTGACTGATCGCATCAATCACCGCCCGTGGCTTCTGGGTGGTCGCGGCGTTATCCAGATACACCAACGGATGCCCGTTCACCTGCTCCTGCAGGATCGGGAAATCCCGGCGTACCGCTTCCACATCGAAGCCGGCGGTGCTCTGTAGTGCTTCCGGTCTGTTCATGGTGAGGATCAGGCCTCTTCGCTCTGAATGTGTCTCAGAAGATCGCTGTTACTGCTGAACAGGCGGGCCAGGCGCGGGCCGAGGTAGTTACGCACGGCCGGCTCGGCGACATCCTGCAACAGCTCGTTGATAAAGCCGAAGTTCAGCATGACCTGCGCTTCCTCCCGCGAAATGCCGCGGGCCTGCATGTAGTACAGCGCGGTTTTGTTCAACTGACTCACGGTGGCACCGTGGGCACACTTCACATCATCCGCGTAAATTTCCAGCTCGGGCTTGGTGTCCACTTCCGCCTTGGGCGAGGTCAGCAGGTTTTTGTTGCTGAGCTCCGCCAGGGTTTTCTGGGCATCCTGGTGAATATGGATGCGACCATTGAACACCGCGTGCGCCGAGTCACCAATAATGCCCCGAAAGACTTCGTTACTGGTGCAGTGCGGCACCTTGTGCTGCACATTGGTGTGGTAGTCGATCAACTGCTTGTTGCGCGGGACATACACGCCCTGCAGATCCAGGTGCGCACCATCACCGCAATGGTTGATCTGATAATCAATACGCTTGAGCTTGCTGCCCTGGGCAACGGTAAAACCGCGCAACTGCGAACTGCGCTGCAGGTTGGCGTGAATGCCGCCCACGTGCAGCAGGTTCTCTTCTTCCAGATTGATCCGATAGTGGTGCAGGAACGCATTCTCGCCCACTTCAATTTCGGTCAGGCTGTTTACGAAGCCGTTCTGCTCGTCGTCGGTCGAGGCGAAATGCTCGATAATGCTCGCCTGAGCGCCGGTTTCCAGCACCACCAGCAACCGCTGGTTGGCGGTGGCCGGCGCACTGCCCGGCGTGGACACCTGCACCACATACAGCGGCTTGGCCAGCTTGGTGTCTTTCGGGACGTGCACCAGCACACCGTCCTCAGACGCCCAGGCGTTGCTGAGTGCGGCGAACAGATGGTGTTCGCTGTCGACGATTTTACCCAGATGCTGACCAATAACGGCCTGCTGCTCCGCACTGGCATCGCCAAAGCGAACCACTTCAGCGGGCAAAGCGTCCGACGCCTCGGGATCGAACACGCCGTTGACGAACACCAGACGCGTCGCATCCAGTTCCAACCATTCGATCTGGTCCTGCCACTGGGCGGTGGATTCGGCCCACTGCGCAAATTCGGTTTTCTGCAGCGGCGCGAGCGGGGTGTATTTCCACTGCTCGGTTTTGCGGTTTGGCCAGGGCGTTTTCAGCCACTGCCGGGCGCCACTGGTGCGCAGCTCGGACAGCCAGTCCGGGCTATCCTGCTGCCCGGCCAGTTGCAACGCCTGTTGCTGAAAATCACTCATCGCTTACACCACCTCTTCTTCGAGCCAGCTATAACCTTTCTCTTCCAGCTCATGCGCCAATTCTTTACCGCCGGACTTCACGATGCGGCCGCCAGCCAATACGTGAACCTTATCCGGGACGATGTAGT
This sequence comes from Marinimicrobium sp., assembly GCF_002695945.1. Lineage (NCBI taxonomy): Bacteria > Pseudomonadati > Pseudomonadota > Gammaproteobacteria > Cellvibrionales > Cellvibrionaceae > Marinimicrobium > Marinimicrobium sp. Next base: position 20,366 of record NZ_NZQP01000016.1, read on the forward strand.
TGAGCAGCCGCTGGTAGTGGGTGACCACGATAAAGCTGCGATCTTCCGCCCGCATGGCGTTCACGCCATTGGCTACCACCTGCAGGGCATCGATATCCAGCCCGGAGTCGGTTTCATCCAGAATGCAGACGGTGGGCTTGAGCAGCATCATCTGCAGAATTTCATTGCGCTTTTTCTCACCGCCGGAGAAACCTTCGTTGACCCCGCGTTTTAGAAACGACGGGTCCAGGTCGACCGACTTGCAGGTCTCGCGGGCCAACTTCAGGAAGTCCACCGAGGAAATCGGGTCTTCACCGCGGTGTTCACGGTGCGCGTCCACCGCCGCTTTCAGAAATTCCATGTTGCTGACACCGGGGATTTCCACCGGATACTGAAAGGCCAGGAACAGGCCCTCGCGGGCGCGCTCTTCAGGCTCGAGTTCAAACAGGTCTTTGCCATTGAACTGCACGCTGCCGGCGGTCACTTCGTAGCCTTCGCGGCCGGTCAGCACATTGCCCAGGGTACTCTTGCCCGAACCGTTCGGGCCCATGATGGCGTGCACTTCGCCGGGTTTGATGTCCAGGCTCAGGCCCTTGAGGATTTCTTCATTCTCGACGCTGGCGCGCAGGTCTTTGATGGTCAGCATAGTGTCGGTTTCCAGTTTCATATAACGTAAATTCGGTTCGTCGTGTGCGGTGGTTTCGAGTTTGGGTGGCGGCGTTGGTTTGGGTAACGGCGGATGCGCGCTTCGCGCTTATCCGCCCTACGCAAACTGCGGTGCTATCCGCCGCTATCCAACGATTAACCCACCGAGCCTTCGAGGCTCACTTCCAACAGCTTGCCGGCTTCCACCGCAAACTCCATCGGCAACTCTTTAAACACTTCCCGGCAGAAGCCATTCACAATCATCGAGACGGCTTTTTCGGGATCCAGGCCGCGCTGCTGGCACAGGAACATCTGGTCGTCGCTCACCTTGGAGGTGGTCGCCTCGTGCTCCACCACCGCACTCGGATTCTTGCTCTCGATGTACGGGAAGGTGTGCGCGCCGCAGCGATCGCCGATCAGCAGTGAGTCACACTGGGTGTAGTTCCGTGCACCCTCGGCACCGGGGTTCATCCGCACCAGGCCGCGATAGGCGTTGGAGCTCCGGCCGGCGGAAATACCCTTGGAGATGATGGTCGAGCGGGTGTTCTTCCCGATGTGAATCATCTTGGTGCCGGTATCGGCCTGCTGGTAGTTGTTGGTCAACGCCACCGAGTAGAACTCACCGACGCTGTTGTCCCCGCGCAGAATGCAGCTGGGGTACTTCCAGGTAATGGCCGAGCCGGTTTCCACCTGGGTCCAGGAAATTTTGGCATTGGTGTGGCAGAGGCCGCGTTTGGTCACAAAGTTGTAGATACCGCCCTTGCCCTGTTCGTCGCCGGGGTACCAGTTCTGCACCGTGGAGTATTTGATTTCGGCGTTGTCCAGAGCCACCAGCTCAACCACCGCGGCGTGCAACTGGTTCTCATCGCGCATGGGCGCGGTGCAGCCTTCCAGGTAGCTGACATAAGCGCCTTCTTCGGCGACGATCAGCGTGCGCTCGAACTGGCCGGTATTCTGCTCGTTGATCCGGAAGTAGGTGGACAGCTCCATCGGACAGCGTACGCCCTTGGGGATGTACACAAACGAACCATCAGAGAAAACCGCCGAGTTGAGCGCGGCATAGTAGTTGTCTTTCTGGGGCACTACCGTACCGAGATACTTTTTGATCAGCTCTGGGTACTCGTGTACCGCCTCACTGATCGAGCAGAAAATCACACCCGCTTCTTTGAGCTTTTCACGGAAGGTGGTCACCACAGACACGGAGTCAAACACCATGTCTACCGCCACGCCCGCCAGCATCTCCTGCTCGTGGACCGGGATGCCCAGCTTTTCGTAGGTGCGCAACAGCTCGGGATCGACCTCATCCAGGCTCTTGGGCCGATCTTCCATACTCTTGGGCTGGGAGAAGTACGACAGCGCCTGGAAGTCGACCTTGGGGTAATGTACGTGGGCCCAATTGGGCTCTTCCATCTGCTCCCAGGCACGGAAGGCCTGCAGGCGCCAGTCGAGCATCCACTCGGGCTCACCTTTTTTCGCGGAGATAAACCGGACGACGTCTTCATTCAGACCGGGCGGCAAGGTATCCGTATCGATCTGGGTATGGAAGCCGGCGGCGTACTCGCGCTTGATCAGTTTTTCAACTTCTTGCTCTGCCATCACTTCACCTCTGTCTCCGCATTCGGAGTGAGTTAGCTAAAATTCGGTTGTTCGATTCCGCGATTGTTCGCGTTGTTCTGTCGGATTACGCTTCGCTAATCCGACCTACGGGTACTTTGGTGCCCTGTTTCCGCATCCCTTGCGTTAAGTCGGATTACGCTTTGCTAATCCAACCTACTTGTTTTGTTCGGTGCTGGTGTTCACCCTCTCGTAGGTCGGATTAGGCCGCAGGCCGTAATCCGACGTCCGCCTATTTAGGCGCTGGCCTTACGTTGCAGCTTTGGCACCACGTCGCGAATGTGCTGGATCGCGAACTGCACCTCGTCCTCGGTGGTCAGGCGCCCCAGACTGATACGCAAAGAGGCCTGGGCCAGATCGTTACTCAGGCCAATCGCCTTGAGCACATAGCTCGGCTCCAGACTCGCCGAGGTGCAGGCCGAGCCGGTCGCCACCGCGAGTTGGCGCAGCGACAGCAGTAGCATTTCACCATCGCAACCGCCGAACGCAATATTGAGGTGACCGCAGGCCGTGTGAGCCAGGTCCGTGTTCAACTGGATGCCCGGCAGATCGGCAATGCCCTGCCACAACTCATCCCGCAAGGCGGCAATACGCGGCGGATCTTCCGCCAGGCGATCAGCGGCCAACTGGGCCGCCGCCCCCATGCCCACACACTGATGGGTGGGCAAGGTGCCGGAGCGCATGCCCCGCTCGTGACCACCGCCGTGAATCTGGGCGCTGATTTTCACCCCCGGATCACGGCGAACATACAAAGCACCAATGCCTTTCGGGCCGTACATTTTGTGCGCCGAGAGGGACATCAGGTCCACGTTCTGTTCCGCCACATTCAACGCCAGCCGCCCGCCACTCTGGGCTGCATCAACGTGAAACAGGATGTCCTGCTCCCGGCAAATGGCGCCGATCCCGGCAATATCGTTGACGCTGCCAAGCTCGTTGTTCACATGCATCACGCTGACCAGAAACGTATCGTCCCGCAGCGCGGCGCGTACCACTTCCGNCTCAATCCGTCCGCTGGNATTNGGGGNCAGATANGTGACCTCAACGCCCTGCTCCGCCAACCAGTGAGCAGGATCAAGCACCGCCTTGTGTTCAATCGCGGAGACAATCAGGTGGCCTGCGGGCAANCCNGCCCGGCGGCGCGCTTCCCAGACGCCTTTNAGCGCCAGGTTATCCGCCTCGGTNGCGCCNCTGGTCCAGACAATTTCGCGGTTATCCGCGCCGATCAGGTCCGCCACCTGTTGACGGGCATTCTCCACCGCTTCTTCCGCCTGCCATCCATACAGATGGGAGCGCGAGGCCGGGTTGGCAAAATTGCCCTCCCGCGTCAGGCAGGCCGCCATCTGCTCGGCCACCGCCGGGTCGACCGGCGTGGTGGCGGCATAGTCCAGATAAATGGGCTGACGTGGAGCGCTCAACGTCATCGATTACTCAAACCTCGTTGCTAGACGATACCGGAACGGCGTCTACAGCTGGCTGCACAGAATCTGCTCAGCCGAGAGCTGCTGTTGGTGGTCCTGACGGGCCCGAACCGCTTGAATGTCGCGCCGTTCGACCAGATCCGCCAGGCTGATATCACTTAAAAACTGATGAATTTGGGCACTGAGATCTTCCCAGAGGTGGTGCGTCAGGCATACTTTGCCGTTNTGGCAGTCCCCTTTGCCCTCACAGCGGGTGGCATCGAGGGACTCACTGACCGCNTCCACCACTTGNGCCACCGANATGGCTTCAAGGCGCTCCGCCANGCGGTAACCGCCGCCGGGGCCGCGAACACTGCTCACCAGCTTCTGCCGNCGCAGCTTGGCAAACAGCTGTTCCAGATAGGACAGGGATATACCCTGGCGATTGGAGATATCCGCAAGGCTCACTGGCCCCTGCTCACTGTGCAGGGCCAGGTCCAGCATCGCGGTGACCGCGTATCGACCTTTGGTAGTCAGTCTCATGCCCGGATTGTCGCCTCTAGCCTTGGTGGANNGTGGNTACCGAGCTGTCGGAAACCCACCCGTCTATAACCAAGTATTTTACTCAACTATTCNCCATTATCCAAGGGCTTTTCGTTCTCCGGCGCCGCCTCNAGGGATTTCAGGCGNTTATCCGTGTNGTAAATGTAGTTTTGCGTGGCCGTCAGCACGCCGCGCAGAATGCTCAGCTCCATCTCATCCGGGCGGATGCGGTGGTACAGGCGGCGCAGCCGGGTCATGGTCTGGCGGGGGTTATCCGGGTTGAGGAAATCCAGGGTTTCCAGCGTCTGCTGAAGGTGCTCGAAATACCGCTCNANNGCCTCGCTTTTNGCGGGGGGCATATCCCATTCGGTTTTGCCCAACGGGCCGCCCTCTTGCTGCGAGAGGTGGGCCATACGNAGCTCGTAGCANAGCACCTGCACGGCGGTNGCCAGNTTCAGGGAGCTGTATTCCGGGTTGGCGGGAATATGCACNTGGTACTGGCACTTGTGCAGCTCCTCGTTGGTCAGACCCCGGTCCTCGCGCCCNAACAGCAGTGCCACCTCGTGCTCGCCCGCCTCCTGCCAGCACCGCTCGCCGCACTGGCGTGGGTCCACCAGCGGCCAGGGAATCCGGCGTTCGCGGGCNCTGGTGCCGACCACCAGGCCACAGCCCTCAATGGCCTCATCCAGCGTTTCCACCACCACGGCTTTATCCAGCACATCCAGTGCCCCGGCGGCCCGCCAGACGGCCTTTTCCGAGGGAAACTCCTTGGGCTCCACCAGATAGAGGCGGGACAGCCCCATATTCTTCATGGCCCGGGCGGCACCACCGATGTTGCCCGGATGAGAGGTATTCACCAGAACGATGCGGATATTGTCAAAAGGGTTGGCGGTCATAACGGTCTCTTGATCGATAGCGATTGCGTGGGCGCGGGGCCCCTAAAGGCCGCGCATTCTATCATGAACCACCCGGCCCGGGTTCACGGCGGCCCGCCCCGGCCAAGATGGGNCAATTGCNCCATGGCGCTGGCGAGCCGGCGCGCTTGCCGTTATACTGTGCGGCCTTCGCGAGGCCNGCCCTCGCCCCGTTCTTTCCCATTTTTCACGAAAAGACTGATTGCCCTATGGAACCCATGTTGACGATGGCTTTGCGCGCGGCGCGCAAGGCGGCAGAACTGATTGAACGCGCCTACGAACGCCCGGACACCATCAAGGTTGAAAACAANAGCCCCAACGACTTCGTCACCGAAGTGGATCGGGGAGCCGAACAGGCGATCATTCAGGTGTTGCGCAAGGCCTACCCGGACCACAGTTTCCGCGGTGAAGAAAGCGGGACCACNCAGGGCAAGAACCCGGACTATGTCTGGGTGATCGATCCNATCGACGGCACCACCAANTTCGTGCANGGCATGCCCCATTTTTCNGTCTCCATTGCCTGNTTNTACAAAGGACAGGTNGAGCACGCCGTGGTACTCGACCCCGTCAAGCGCGAAGAATTTACCGCCAGCCGCGGCCGCGGCGCGTCACTCAACGGCCGTCGNATCCGNGTNTCCANCCGTCGCGGCCTGGAAGGNGCCCTGCTGGGTACCGGCATNCCNTTNGANGGNCCNGCNCTNGCCAAAATNCANCCTTNNNTNGCCNGCATCNNTGANCTNGCAGGCCAGACCGCNGGCATTCGNCGNGCNGGCTCAGCGGCNCTNGATCTGGCCTANGTGGCNGCNGGNCGCTANGACGCNTTCTGGGANATGCATCTGAACGAGTGGGATTTCGCGGCGGGTGTGCTGCTGGTGAAAGAGGCCGGCGGCTTGATCAGCGACTTCCGCGGCGGCACCTCGTATATGGATACCGGCCACATCGTGTGTGGTACACCGAAGGTGTTCAAGCCGGTGTTGCAGGTGGTACAGAAGCATTTGGGGCACGTTTGAGGTAAAAGGCTGGTGTCTGGTGGANGCGGTNGGTATTGGTAACGGCGGATGCGCGCTTTGCGCTTATCCGCCCTACACAACCGACCGTAGGGCGGATAAGCGCGCATCCGCCGTCACCTGGCGTTACCTAAGCCAAAAGCTTCTTGAGCGTCCGAACCAGGTGATTGATTTCCACCGGCTTGGTCAGATAATCAAAGAACCCCGCCTTGCGGCCCCGCTCCACATCGTAGGCCATGGCGTTGGCCGACAGCCCCACCACCGGAATATCCGCGGTCACGGGGTCACGCTTTAACACCGACAACGCCTCGTAGCCATCCATCCCCGGCAGATTGATATCCAGAATGATCACGTCCGGCCGCTCACTGCGAGCCTTGTAAATCCCGAGGAACGCCTCTTCGGCCACTTCCAGCGTCAACATCGGGTAGCGACTCAGAATCTGTTGCATCAGGCGGATATTGGACGGGTTGTCCTCCACGTACAGAATGGTCCGAGGCTCTTCAAGCACCAACGCTTCCGGCTCCTCATCCGCCTTCGGGTCATGCTCGCGGCGGTTGACCACCAGGTCCTGATTCCACTCCGTGGACAGAGGCAGATCCACCCAGAACTCGGTGCCCACCCCTTCGGTACTCTCGAAGGACAGCTTACCGCCCATCATCTCGACCAACTGCTTGGTAATCACCAGCCCGACACCAGACCCCTCGACTTTTGAGTACTCCGCGTTGAGGCGATTGAAGGGCTGAAACACTTCGTGCTGACGGCTGGCCGGTATACCCTGGCCGGTATCGCGAACCGTGATGCGCAGGCGGTTATCGTCCCGCTCCGACAAACTGACTGCCACTTCACCACCGACCTGATTGTATTTCACCGCATTGCTGACCAGATTGAGCAACGCCTGCTTCAGACGGGTGTTGTCGGCCACCACGTAAGTGCTCTCAAGGCGCTTCAGGTCCGCGCTTAGCTTGATGCCACCGGCGTCGGCCTGGGGTTGAATCAGCGTAAAGCACTCGGCGACGACCCGGGACACCAACACCGGCTCCAAGGAGAAAGTCATTCGGCCGGACTCGATCTTGGCCAGATCCAACACATCATTGATCAGTTGCAGCAGATGCTCGCCCGCCTTGCGGATTTCCCGGGCGTTATCCATCTGACTGTCGGTNAGGTTGTCGTCATACTGAAACAGCTGNGCATANCCCAGAATGGCATTGAGCGGCGTGCGCAGCTCGTGACTCATGCTGGAGAGGAANTCGGACTTGGCCTGATTGGCTTTTTCCGCCGCGTCTTTGGCCTGCACCACCCGCTCTTCAGCGCGCTTGATGTCGGTGATATCCATATTGGTGCCGGACATACGCACCGGATTGCCTTCGGTGTCAAAACTGGCTCGCCCTCGGGCGCGAATCCAGCGGATGTCGCCGTCTTTGCCGAAAATTCGGTACTCAATATCAAACGGNGCCCGNCCGGCCATGTGATCNGCCAGGGTCTGNTCAAACTTGGGNAGGTCTTGCGGGTGAATNTGAGAGCGCCANACCGACAGGCGGTTCTGNCCCCGGATCACCACATCGTCTTTCTCGTCGTAGCCGGCGTGCTCCCAGCAACGNTTGGAAAANTGGAAACCCTTNCGGTCTGCGTACCACTCCCAGATNCCGTCATTGGACGCCTGGATGATGCGAGCCTGACGCGCCTCACTTTCACGCAGGGCCGCTTCGACATTNTTCAGCTCGGTGATGTCNAAGTTGACCCCGGAGATGTACATGACNCGGCCGTACTTGTCGCGAATGGAGTTCGCTCGGGCCTGGGTCCAGACGTAGTTGCCTCGNTTGGTGAGGATCCGGTANGCGGTGTTGAGAGGTTCGCCGCTGCGCAGGTGTTCGCGCACGGCTTCGAGCATGTGNTCCCGATCGTCGGGNTGGATGTAATCCGGCAGCGCTGTGGCGTCGCTGATGCGGATTTTATCTTCGTCNTTGAACCCCAGCGANTCCCAGAANCCGCCGGACCAGTCAATGCGGTTGGAGGTGAGGTCCCACTCCCAGAAGCCGTAGCCGCTACCGTTGAAAATCCGGCGATAGCGNGCCACCAGGTCGCGCAGCTCGTCGCTGTTTGCCTGGCTCAATTCTTCATCGCTGATGGTGATGCCTTTCGACATAAGCTCTGCTCATCGATCGGGCGGATACCCTCACCACTGGNATCCGCACTTTTTCAGCGGTTCACGAGGCTCAGGGAGCCAACTCTTCCTGCTCCTCGCCCTCTTTCGGCGGTGGCATGAGGTCTTCTTTGGTCAGGTGCATTGCCGACAGAATGTTGGCCGAGACATAAACCGANGAGTAGGTACCGACCAGCACNCCGACAATCAGCGCAAATGCAAAGCCACTGATCAACTCGCCACCGAAGAAGTACAACACCAGCAACACCAACAAGGTNGTCAAGGAGGTCAGCAGGGTCCGCTCCAGCGTCTGGGTCAAGGAGGTATTGATCACCTCGTTGGTGGTGCCCCGACGCATTTTGCGGAAGTTTTCCCGCACCCGGTCAAACACAACGATGGTATCGTTCAGTGAATAACCGATCACCGCCAGNACTGCGGCCAGCACCGTCAGATCGAAATCCAGGCGCAGGACCGAGAANACNCCCAGAACAATAATCACATCGTGAACCAGGGCCAGAACCGCGCCGATGGAGAATTTGTACTGGAAGCGGATCGCCACGTAGATCATCACCACGGCCAAGGCGAACAACATGCCCAGCCCGCCCTGNTCGCGCAGCTCTTCACCCACCTGCGGNCCGACAAACTCGCTGCGCCGCAGATTGATGCTCGCTCCGGTCGCCTNTTCCAGNGCGTCAATCAGAAATTGGGAATAGACATTGTCCAGAGCGTTTTCAACGGCAACGGTGACGGCCTCACCCTCNGTCGCGATCTGTGTGCGACCGTAGTANCGCGGGTCAAACAGGTCCGCCGAGCGCAGCGCTGACTCACTGACGCCATTGAACACCAGCACTTCGGAGAACTGGGTCTGGTCGCTGGCGGCGTTGCGCACATCGGCAATGGTCGCACTGTCGGACAGGGACGCGAGCCNCTCTTCCAACTGCTCCAGTACACCGTCACTCAGAGCATCCTGNGTGCGGATCAGAACTTCCGAGTCCGAGCCGAACAGAATCGCCACGGGGTTCTCAAGGCCCTGCTCGCCCAGCACCGAGCGGATGGTGGACAGATCCGCCGGGCGATCGAAGCCCAGCTCGACCTGGGAACCGCCNGTAAAGTCCAACCCAAACTCCAGACCACGCGTCGCCAGAGAGACGATGGAAGCCAGCAGCAACACGATGGAAATGGTGGCGCAGGTTTTGCGCCAGCCCATAAAATTAATCACTTTTGATTCCGGTAGCATAGTGGCGCTCTCTTAGATCCAGATCTTCTTCAGGTTGCGACGGCGGCCGTACACCAGNTTGGCCAGCGCCCGAGTGCCCATGATCGCGGTAAACATGGAAGTCAGAATACCGATGGACAGGGTGACCGCAAAACCCTGTACCGGACCGGTGCCAATGGCATACAGAATGACCGCCACCAGCAAGGTGGTGATATTGGCANCCAGAATACTGACGAAGGCCCGCTCATAACCGCTGTAAATAGCNGACTGGGGCGAAGCGCCCTCTTTCAGCTCTTCCCGAATCCGGGAGAAAATCAGNACGTTGGCGTCCACCGCCATACCCACGGTCAGCACGATACCGGCAATACCCGGCAGCGTCAGAGTGGCGCCCAGCAGGGACATGACCGCCACCAGCAGAAGGATGTTGGCCCCCAAGGCCAGGTTGGCAAAGATGCCGAACACCCGGTAGTAAATCAGCATAAAGACCAGCACCAGCGCCAACCCGAGCACNACCGAGTTCAGACCGGTCTGAATGTTTTCTGCCCCGAGAGATGGTCCAATGGTGCGCTCTTCCACAAAGTACATGGGCGCCGCCAGAGCACCGGCGCGNAGCAGCAGCGCCAGTTCGGAGGCTTCCGCCGGGGACTCCAGACCGGTAATCCGGAACTGCTTGCCCAGCGCACTCTGAATGGTCGCCAGACTGATGATTTCCCGCTCGACGTAGTTCTCCCGCACCTCGACGGTTTCGCCCGCCTCATTGGTGGCATATTCAGTGCGGGTTTTGTGTTCAATGAACAGTACGCCCATGCGCCGTCCGACATTATCCCGGGTCGCGCGGTGCATTTTGGTACCGCCCAGGCCGTCCAGGGTAATGTTCACCTGGGGCATATTGGTTTCTGCATCGAAGCTNCTGGTGGCGTTGGCCACATGGTCACCGGTCAGAATGATCTGACGTTCCAGCTCNGCACCGCCAAAGCGNTGCTTGTCNGCTTCACTGCGGTAAGGGAACTCTTCTTTCATGGATACCAGCGTATCCGGGCCGGCCTCNAGGCGGAATTCCAGGTTGGCGGTTTTGCCGATCACCCGCTTGGCTTCGGCGGTGTCCTGNACCCCCGGAAGCTGCACGATAATCCGGTTACCGCCCTGACGCTGCACGACCGGCTCGGACACACCCAACTCATTCACCCGGTTGCGCAGGGTCACCAGGTTCTGGCCGAGGGCGTAGTCTTCAATTTCAGAAATCGCCGTTTCGCTCAACTGCGCGGTAAAGCGGAAGTCCTCTTCCCCGGCATCTTCGGTCTGGAATACCAGCGTGTCGTATTCATCTTCCATCAGGGCGAGCGCCTGGTCCCGCAGCTCGGCCGAACGGAAGCGCGCCAGAATGCTCTGGTCGTCTTCAACCTCCAGCGCGTTGTAGCGGATACGCTCTTCGCGCAGCGTGCCCTTCATTTCGTCGGCAGTGATTTCCTGACGGGTTTCAATGGCCGAGGCGGTATCGACTTCCAGCAGGAAGTGCACACCACCGGAGAGGTCCAGACCCAGGCGCATGGGGGCACCGCCCAGAGACACCAGCCAATCCGGTGTGGTCGGCGCCTGATTCAGAGCGACCACAAAATCACCACCCAGAGATTCCTGCAGGGTGCGGCGGGCGGTCATCTGCTCATCTTCACTGGCCAGGCGCACCAGAACGGCATTTTCGCCCAGCTCTACGCCGACATATTCAATGCCCTGTGACTGAAGTTGCCGTTCTACCTGCTCCACCGTGGAAGCATCCATGGTGGTCGCCCCGGATTGACCGGAAATCTGTACGGCGGGGTCGGGCGCATAGAGGTTGGGCAGCGCGTAAATGAATCCCAGGGTAACAACCCCCAGAATCAAGAGGTATTTCCAGAGCGGGTAGCGGTTATGCATAAACGGTTCCGTGGCTTATTCGACGGTATCGGATACGGATGAAGGCCCGGATTATACCGATTTCCCCCAAGACAACAATGAAAGTAGGGTAATGAACGGGGCGCAGCCGCACCCCGCCCGGTGATTTATGGCGTCAGCGGCGGCACGTCCTTACCGAGGGCCCGATAGAAGTCGGCCACGAAAGCCTCCAACTCGCCGGCGGCAATGGCCTCCCTCAGCCCGGCCATCACCAGCTGGTAGTAGCGCAGGTTGTGGATGGTCTGCAGCTGAGCGCCGAGGATCTCACCACACTTGTCCAGGTGATGCAGGTAAGCGCGGCTGAAGTTCTGGCAGGTGTAGCAGTCACATTTGGGATCGAGGGAGCCGGTATCGTGGCGATGTTTGGCATTGCGGATCTTGATCACCCCCTCATGGGTGAACAGGTGGCCATTGCGGGCGTTGCGGGTGGGCATCACGCAGTCGAACATATCCACGCCTCGGCGCACGCCCTCCACCAGATCCTCCGGCTTGCCCACGCCCATCAGATAGCGGGGCTTGTCTTTGGGCATATGGGGCGTCAGGGCCGACAGTACGCGCACCATATCTTCTTTGGGCTCGCCCACCGACAGGCCGCCGATGGCGTAGCCGTCAAAGCCGATTTCCTCCAGCCCCGCCAATGATTCCCGGCGCAGGGACTCATACATGCCCCCCTGCACAATGCCGAACAGCGCGGACGGATTGTCACCGTGGGCATCCTTGGAGCGCTTGGCCCAGCGCAGGGACAGCTCCATGGACTTGCGCGCCTCATCCTCCGTGGCCGGGTACGGGGTGCACTCATCGAAGATCATCACAATGTCCGACCCCAGATCCCGCTGGACCTGCATGGCCTCCTCAGGGCCGAGAAATACCGGGCTGCCATCAATGGGCGAGCGGAACGACACGCCCTCTTCGGTGATTTTGCGGATATCCCCCAGGCTGAACACCTGAAAGCCACCGGAGTCGGTCAGAATCGGGCCGGACCACTGCATAAAATCGTGCAGATCGCCGTGGGCCTTGACCACCTCGGTGCCCGGACGCAGCATCAGGTGAAAGGTGTTTCCCAGGATTATCTGAGCGCCAATGGCCTCAATATCCCGAGGCAACATGCCCTTGACCGTGCCGTAGGTGCCCACGGGCATAAAAGCCGGGGTTTCCACCACGCCCCGGGGGAACTTCAGGCGGCCGCGTCGGGCCAGGCCGTCTTCCCGGTCCAGTTCAAACTGCATAAAGGAAGACATCTTTTATCCCTCGGAAGGACTACCCGGGAGATCGCGCGGAGCGTCCGGGTTGCGGGTGATAAACATGGCATCGCCGTAACTGAAAAAGCGGTATTCCTGAGCCACGGCTTCTCGATAGGCGTCCATGATGTGTCGGTAACCCGCAAAGGCGGACACCAGCATCATCAGCGTGGACTCGGGCAGGTGGAAGTTGGTCAGCAACGCATCCACCGCTCTGAATTCAAAGCCGGGGGTAATGAAGATATCGGTCTCGCCCTGGTAGGCGGCCATGCCCTGTCCCGGTTCGGCACGAGCGGCGGCGGTTTCCAGGCAGCGCACGCTGGTGGTGCCCACGGCAATCACTCGACCGCCGGTCGCGCGGGTGGCGCGCACCTGCTCGGCCACCTGCTCATTCAGGTCCATGACCTCGCTGTGCATTTTATGCTCGGCAATATTGTCCACCCGCACCGGCTGAAACGTGCCCGCACCCACATGCAGGGTGACAAAGGCCAGATTGACGCCTTTGGCCTGCAACTGGGCCAGCAGGTCATCATCAAAGTGCAGACCGGCGGTAGGCGCGGCGACAGCGCCGGCCTTGCGACCGTACACCGTCTGATAACGCTCCCGATCCAGTTCCTCATCTTCCCGGTCGATATAGGGCGGCAGCGGCATATGCCCCAGGCGCTCCAATACCGACAGCGAGGTTTCCTCTGGCGGGAAGTTCAGCTCGAACAGGTCGTCGCGCCGCCCGGTCACCGCCAGGCGGGTGCCGTCTTCCAGCACGATCAGACTACCAATCTTGGGGGACTTGCTCGCCCGGGTGTGGGCCAGCACCCGCGCATCGGTCAGCAGGCGCTCCACCAGAATCTCAACCTTGCCACCGGTGTCTTTCATCCCGAACAGGCGGGCGGGAATCACCTTGGTATCGTTGAACACCATCAGATCCCCGGGGCGCACCTGCTCCAGCAGGTCCGGGAATTGACCGTGGGTCACCTTCCCGGTCGGGCCATCCAGCCCCAGCAAGCGACTCCCGCGTCGCTCGGCAGCCGGTTCACGGGCAATCAGGGATTCGGGCAGATCGTAGTAAAAATCCTGGCGGCGCATAAGACGTATATTCAGGCAGGTTCAAAAGCCCGCAAGGGTACCGGAAAACCCCGAAAATGACCACCAGATCGCGGGGTTTTACGGCGGATGCGGGCTTATTAATACCGCTGCGCTCGGCCCCTACGCGACCTGCTGTGCTATCCGTAGGGCGGATAAGCCGAAGGCGCATCCGCCGCAACCCAAAGCCCCACACCCACCACCACCAAAATCCTTGGTTGACGAACCCCCGCACGCTGCTATAATCCCGCCCCGCAACGCAGTAAACCTGTGCCAGAGTGGCGAAATTGGTAGATGCCGTGCAGGATGCACAAATGTCGCGAAGGGCAGGAGCCCGAGAGCGACCGCAGGGCCAGCGCAACGCGCTGGTAAAGACCTGAAACCCGCACTAAAGCACATAGCGGCTTATACAGTGCCAGAGTGGCGAAATTGGTAGACGCAGGGGATTCAAAATCCCCCGCCCGAGAGGGTGTGCCGGTTCGAGTCCGGCCTCTGGTACCACTTCTTTCTTGTGATCCGCCTCCAAGATACAGCTCAGCAAAGCCTGTAGGAACAGTCATCATCGTTGGGCTACGGCGGATGCGCTACGCTCCGATGCGTCGGACCGATCCGCCCTACTCAAGCCTCACTCCTATCCGCAACGCACTCGCCGTCCCCAACTCGCGTAGGGCGGATAAGCCGAAGGCGCATCCGCCGTATGGTGTTTCGGGCAACGGTCCACGTCCGATGGCTCGATGTGGGGCTAATTGATCTCCTCCACGGTAAACCTCTCAAGGTCGATATGCTCATCGTCCCGGTTTCTCACCCGGATGGCGGTTTCTGACCGGGGGATTCCCGGCGCGATATCCAGATAGAGGGGGTTATCACCTTCCGCCATCTTTTCGAACACGCTCAACATCTCGTCCTCATCGAAATGGATGATGAAAAGATACTTGCCGCTGTGGAAACTCATGCGCTTGGGTAAGGGCCTGGGCTTGGCGGCGTCTTCCTCGGTGAGGGGGTAGCGTAAGTGATAGAGCTCGCCGTTGAGGTAATTGATCGTTCCCGGAGAATCCGGCCCCGCCATACGGAAGAACTCGGGCTGCCAATGGTAGTGGGTGCGCATTCGCTCCCATTTGTCGAAGGGTATGCCTTCGGTTTCGAGGCGTTTTCGCTGCTCGGGTGTCAGGTAAAGCTCAAGCGCCTTCTCGACGTACTGCTCTCTCGGCTTTGGATGATCGCTCATAAAAGCGTCAGACCAGTATTTCTTCCAATCGTAATCAATGGGCTCAGCTTTCCCAAAAAATATTTCTGTGGTTTTGCCAATACCGACCAGCCAAACCGCGACGCTGCCTCCGGGAGCCATGCCGACGGTCAGTTCGTCATAGTACATAGTTGCTGGAGGCGTCTTATGATTTGGATAGCCCTCATTAACCATCTGCACAATGCTCTCATAGGGCAGTTCAAATTCGCCCCGATAGAACTGATCTTCCAAGTACGAATAATAGGTAATCCGCAACCTATCCGGTAATGGCTTTTGATCCGGCCCTACCACATGGGTGGAAACGGGATATCCCCAGCCGTGATGGACTGTTTTACCGTCGGGGACGTAAAGCCCATGATCGTCGCCTGGATACAGAAAAGTTCCGGAAATCACCTCCATCGGGTAATCATTGGGCGCCGACTCCGACGCCAGCCAATCCGCTTTGGTCATAGAATCCTCACAACCGAGTAACAGTAACAGTGCCGATAACAGAGTGTATCGGCGCCGGGCTTTAACCTTCATGGTATTTTCGCCTACGTTGGCCCTCGTGAAGTCTGGGCGCCATACCCACACTCGAATAATGCGCAGAAAGATGCAGGTACTGATGGCGAATAATACGAAGCAAGGGGTCACGACCCTGCCAGTGTTCTGGCCTGGATTCATTACCCGATGCCACATAGGCCTGTATGCGACCCTGCAGTTCCTGCAACTCGTCGGACTCTTCGCTCAAATCAACGAGCTCCGGGAATTTCTGCTCATTCATACTCACCCCCTCATCCTGAATAAACTCCGCCATCAGCTCCAACGGGATTTTGCTATAGCTGGTTTTCACCAGTTCTCGCTCGGCATGAATAACGTGGCTCAACGTATTGCGGGAAGTGGGTAGCCTAAGTTCCTCTGGGCGGTACCAACCTTGCGCCAGAAGCCAGTCACGATCGATGTGGCGGTCCCGCTGATGCCCTCGATAGACGACCTGAGCCTCGGGGCCAGAGCGGTAGCCTCCACCCACATCGCTATGGGCGCCGGGCAGACATATGCGCTGCCCTTTCCCTCCAGCACTATCAATAGTGGTCAGGGAGAAGTTACTCCGGTACTCCTCCGAAGCCTCCAATTGAACAACGCGATTGGCCCTGCGAATCGAATCCAGCTTGAGTGTCTTCACATCGTTATTGAACGACATCCCGTGGGAGGAAACAGTATCAAAGAGCCCGACCAGGTTGATCTCGATTTTATCGGCGGGAAATCCCTCAACCTCCAGCTGCTCGGATATTGGCTCACCGCCTGCGTCCATGAGCTTATGGATGCAATAGCGGGCACTCGCAGCGCCACGGCTAAATCCAAACAAATCAATAGCCAATTGCTTCAGCGTGGTGTCTTCGTCCGCACTCTGGAAAAGCTTCCTCAATTTTGACACCGCTTTCTCAATACCTTTTTTGACCTTCGCGTCTATACCGGTAGACCCTGTTCCCATTGCCAACCCTCTGCGATAATCGGCTTCCCGGTCTTCGGTGCCAGCGCCTTCAACATACAATTTGAGAGCATGCTGAAAAGGTTCAGGCGCCTTCTTGTCATCGACTTGCGCCTCCAACAGAGCGATATTGGACTTGCCATTGTTATAGCTTTGATAGGCCTTCAGCCCCACCCACTGATCGGCCAACGCCTGGTACACCTCAGTATTCTTCTCCCGCTCCTCCACATTGGTACGGTTATTGGCCGTCCCATCAAAAAACAACAGCAGCCGAACACTGATCTTTTTCTTGCCCTCGTCATCTTCATCGCCGCCGCTATTGGGCGGCTGGGGCACAAACACGCCCTCGCCTACCTGTGTCATATCGCTTCTCCTTTGCTGATTTCCATTGCCTTGGGGCGTTTCTCTACGATCAACGCACCGCGCAGGCCAGCATCGGATGAGCTGTACACCAAATGACTCTGCGCCCTGGTGTTTTTCAACAGATCAAATGCAGCCAGCGCCAGCAGCGAGGGGGCCGTGGCACTGCCCAGGTCGCCGTAATACTCGGAGGGGTGCACCAGCTGGACGTCATCGCCCAGCCGTTCCCAGCTGCGGGTCATGGCCACACCGTACTCCTTGGCCCAGTAACGTTCGCCGTTCATGCTGCTGTAAATACTGTGAATGGCCGGGCCGTTGTAGTCCGCCAGCGCCGCTTTGAATGCGGCGTCCAGCCCCTCGCCCCGATAGGGTTCGTCGCTGAACCAATGCCCGACTTCCCGCGCCAGGCCCGGCGGATGTACCACGATGATTTGTCCGTTCTCCTCCAGAGCCCTCGCCGGGTCTGCGGTCAGCACCACAAACGCCGCGCCCTCCCCCGGCGCGTAGCCATCGTTTGGGCCCAGGGTCAGCAGCCGATTCTGCTGTTCCGGTATGCGCAGGCGGGTGTAGTTATTGGGTGAATCGCTGGCCCCAATGACCATGCCTTGCGGGTAGGCCTCCGCCAGGTAGTCATAGCCGAAAGCCACAGCCTCCAGGCCCGCCGCACGACCCGTGTGCAGGCTTCGCAGTAATTCCGGCAGCAGCCAATCGTGGCCGGACAGGGCCAGGTTGGTTTTGAATTTATTCAGGGGAAGGCAATCGGCGCACAACTCGGGCTCGTTCATGGCCAGAATCAACGGCGCCTGCTCGGGAAAGGCGCCCTGCTCCGCCAACTGACCCAAAGCGTGAAGCGCCATTTTGATCGCATGGTCTTGCGGTTCGCTGTGAAAGTCTCCCTCATCCAGCGCCCAGCCCGGGTGGTCAAACACTTCATCGGGCACCGGCGCCAACCGGATGGGGTTGCCGCTATCATCGACAAAGCGGGAGAGGGTGTAGCGGTTAATACCGGCACCGGCTGCCGCCCAGACCATGGAAACGGAGCCACCAATGGCGTTTACCATGCCCATGCCGGAAAGATAGAGTTGTGGCGCGTCGTCCATATACGCATCGTCCTTGGTCAGACATTGGAACCAGACCGAAGTCTAATCAGCAGACCGAAAAGCCGCAAGTTAAGCGGAACTGACGGTTACCGTTTTGTGAATCGGCTCACAACGGTGGCGCGCGACATCAGGAAGCGCTTGATAACCATTTTCGGACAGGCCCAGAATCCAGACAGCCCAATCAACATGCCCGATCTGGACCACCGCCTCTTCCCTAATTCACACGCTTGCGCAGATTGTTCCGCACTTCCAAGGCATCGTAGCTGTCGACTTCGGTGGGGCGTACGCCCTTGCCCAGACGGATTTCCAGAATCACTTCCGACTCTGCCCTATTACCCGAATTGATCTCGGCGCCGAAAGTCGTGGAGGGACGGGAGCTTGTGGTGCAGCCGAGCAAGCCGCAGCGGCGCTCCACCTCCCGGGTGCGGCTTGCGCTTACTTGACTGCCTGACTCCCGCTTCTCACCATCGACTTGCCGGTCGGCAACAACAAACCAGTCGTAGTCCGCCATCAACGTTAGCTCGGCGGCGCGTAGCAGGGCGTAGTCCATGGCTTCAAACTGGGTGTCGCCGCGCATTTTGAACGATACACGGTACCGGTTATCGGCAATCTGGCTTTCCCGGTAGCCGTAGCCGCCGTCTGAGGCGGGCTGGTAAACCTCGGGTGCCGCACAGGCACTGATAAACAGAACCATCATCAAGGATGCTATTGGCTTTTTCATACATTACCTCCCGGTTTCCTGGTAAATGACTGGTGATGGCTATTGCTGCCAATCTCGCTCAATCAATTGTTTTTCCTGTTCCGGCTCAATGATGCCGCCGGCCATCATCTGATCGAGTGCGCTGTCCAGTAATGAGCCACCACTGGCGGTCTGATAGCTGCCGGGCTCCGTCGCCCGCTGACGAATGCTGGCCAACTCTTCCCAGCCGGCCTCGGTCTGTTGAGCTCGGCAGGCGATATTCTCCGACCGTTCGCCCGCGCCGGTTACCCGGTACTGCCGGCAGTGCTGCCCATCCCGATTAACAAAGGTGAGGCGGGGGGTAATTTCCCGTCCGTCGGGCAGAGCTTCGGTGGTGCCGCTGGGCAGCGTTTCCAGGCGCTCGGCGACCGGCTGAAATGCGTCGATTTGCGGACTTCCGACATTGTCGGTGACCTCGGCCAGTCCGAACCCGAACGCCAACGCAATAGCCGCCGCAATGCCGGTTTGCGCGTTCAGTGCCTGACGGGCCCGGCGCCAAAGGGGAAAGGCAATCACCTGCGCGGACTCGGGCTTAGCGTCATCTTCCGCCAGCATCTGTTGAATACCACTCGGCAATGGCCGTTCATCAATGGCGTGGGCCCGCTCGCTCACCAGTTTGTCCACGGCGCTCAGTTCCGCCAGGCGGTCTGCCAGTGCCGGATCTTCGGCCAACCGGACGCGAACCTGCTCCATTTCGGCCGGGGGCAGCTCGCCGTCCAGAAAGGCCGACAGGGTTTCATCGTTGATATTCATGAGCTGGTCCTCGCTACAGGTAAGTTCAGGCTTTCTATAAGAGCGGTTCGGGCACGAGCCAGGCGGCTCATCACGGTGCCCGGGGGTATTTCCAGCGTGGCGGCCGCCTCCTTGTAGGACAGGCCCTGGACGGCCACCAGCGACAGCACCAGACGCTGGTCGTCCGGCAACCTGTCCATGGCCCGGCTGACCTGATCGAGCTCAACTTCGCTCGCCATGGCCCGCTCTCCGTCGACAATTTCGCGCTCCTGCAATTGCGGCTGCAAGGTCGCTTCCTGGCGGACCTTCTGGGCGCGGTAACCGTCGATCCACAAATTCCGGCAAACCCGGAACAGCCATTTCGTCAATTCCACTCCTTCGGGTACAGTACGGTTCAGCGCCCGCTCTACCGTGCTCTGCAGCAGGTCGTCGGCCTCATCCATCGACCCGGTGAGCGAGTAGGCAAACCGCCTGAGCTGAGGCAATACCTCGGACAATTCGCTTTTCATAGACAGCACCTTTCTGTTGTACCCTGTTAACGGGCCAGCCGGGTTTTTTATTCCCGGCCCCAGGAATTTTTATCGGGTGAGGCCGTTATAGTAACAGGTACCCCACTAGCTCCTTCACCGGATATGCGATTATGAAAGCCAAACCCCGACCGACCCGGCTGCGCCCGCTGGTACTGTGCCTGCTGGGCCTCAGCACTGTCGCCCAGGCCCAACTGGGTTTGCCCTCCGCGGTGACCGACCGGGTGGACCGCTCCATTGATTCTGTAGAGCGCGTGCACCGGGATACCCTTCCCGCCGATGTCACCAGCGCCCTGGAGCGCCGACTCACGGCCGCTTTGCCGGAGCAACTGCCAGACACCCTGCGCCCACCGGCAGAACCCCTGGATGCCCTTCCGAGCCGCGTGCCGATACTGGACTCCCGGGGCGCCACCCTGTTTATGGACGTGGAAGTGGAGGACGGCTGGCGAGCCGTGCAGCACGAATGGCTGCTGATGCTCGCCCCCGGGGAACTGGCGTTGCTGGAACCCCTGAATGTTGAGATTCTGGAGCAGAAACGCCTACCGAAACTGGGGTTGGAGATGGTGCGCTTCCGGGTGCCGGCACGGCTGGACTCCTACGCCGCGCTACAAAACACCTTGCCGGCCGACCTGGCCGAACGGCTGGACCGAAATCACATCTACAATCCCCAGGCCGCCAACCCGTCATCGGAATCCGCCGAGCGACCGCGCAAGCCTCTGTGCGAACAGCCGGTGAAAGTCGGCATGGTCGATACCGCCATCGCCACCGAGCACCCAGGGCTGATCAACAGCCGCATCGTGGAACGGAACTTTTTACCAGACCCCGAGGGTACCGACGAAAAGGGCCCGCCCACCGGGCATGGCACGGCGGTAGCCGGACTGATGTTGGGGATCATTGACGAGACGCCGGCGCGGTTGCCGGGGGCGACGCTCTATAACGCCTCGGTATTCTACAGCCGCAACCAATACGCCCAGGGCGCCACCATGATGCATCTGGTGTCGGGTCTGGAATGGCTGATCGGGCAGGAAGTCAGCGTGATCAATATGAGCCTCACGGGGCCCGACAATCGCGTGCTCGCCACCGTAATGGAGCGTCTTACCGCTGGCGGTATCGCCGTAGTCGCGGCAGCGGGTAATGAAGGCCCGGCAGCCCCACCGC
This sequence comes from Marinimicrobium sp., assembly GCF_002695945.1. Lineage (NCBI taxonomy): Bacteria > Pseudomonadati > Pseudomonadota > Gammaproteobacteria > Cellvibrionales > Cellvibrionaceae > Marinimicrobium > Marinimicrobium sp. The sequence continues at coordinate 41,395 of NZ_NZQP01000016.1, forward strand.
TTTACCCGGCGGCCTATAGTGGCGTGATCGCCAGTACCGCGGTAGATGCCGACGGGCAGGTGTATCGCTGGGCCAACCGTGGAGAGCATATCGATTTTGCCGGCCCCGGCGTGTCGGTACGCACCACCCGGGGCACGGGGGAGTTTGGTCATGAGAGCGGCACTTCCATGGCCGCTCCGACGGTGACCGCCCATGTGGCCTGTGCTTTGGCCAAGCAACTGGCCTCAAGTGGGAACGTGGTGCAATATCTGGCCGGGCAAGCGAAAGATCTTGGGGAGGCAGGCCGCGACCCGATTTTCGGTCACGGCCTGCTGCAATAACAGTAATCAGAACTCCACACTTAGCAGCGCCGATACGCCGGTTTCCCGGTAGTCCGCCGCATCAAAGTTCGAACGGTAGTTACCGTGCTCGACTTTGGTTTCCAGCGCCAGCCACTCCAGAAAACTGAGTGTCCAGATTGCTTCGACCACATGACTGCGGTCGTGCCGGGTGCCCGTGCCGGTTGGCGACATGGGGTCACCGGTTCCGGGCAGCCCTTCTCCGGTTTCATTATCGGTAACTGGCAGCGACTGCTCGTTGCCGTAATCCCGATCCTGGTAACGCCAGCCCAACTGAATCCTGCTTTCCTGACCGGCGATCGACCCTGTATGGGAATAGCGGGCCCGCAGTTTAAGCGCGGTATTGTCGAACGCCGGCGAGTAAGCTTCTTCCTCTTGGCGGCTAACGCCCAATGACCAGAAAGTGCGTGCATCATTGAAAAAGTAATACACATCGCCGGCCAGCTCCTCACCATCGGCATTGCGATCGCGGTTGTTCTCGAACCGCTTTTCGCTCTCGGTGTAGGCACCGCGAACATAAACACCCGAACTAAAAAGTTTGGCAGCATAAAAGCTGTCCTTGGTCAGATCCAGCAAGGGCTCGGACGCGAGCTCGGCGTCCGCGACGTGTCGACTCAGACCCCAGGTAATGCCCGCCAGATCAATGGCACCATCAAGCGAAGCGATACCCAGGTCCTGGTCGAATTCGCTGACCTCGTGGTATCGACGCGAGGACAGGCTGTAACTGCCTTTCAGGGTAATACGCTCGGTCGGATAAAGCTCACCACCGACCCGGCCGTAAAACACATTTGCCCAGTCGCCCTGGTTAGATGTCTGGTCCAGCGACGCAACCGACAGCGTCGAATCATAGGCACCGCCAGCGTGGAGCTTCACATTGAAATCAGCCTTGTTATTCGACGCCTCATCGTTTTGAGCACAAGCGGTAACACTGGACAAAGCGGCGGCAAGGGTCAGTGCCATTCGGGGTAGTGTATTCATATTCATGGGAATGACTCCGTAAAAAAACACCGGTCGGGCCGAGGCCCACCGGTGCCAATGAACAAGGGATATTAGCGAGTGATATTGGCGTTCAGTGCCTGATTGACGGAGGCTTCAACGGCCCCGGCCGCTTCAGTGGTCACCTGGTCGGCCACCGCCGCACTCACCTGTTGGGCCACTTCCGCATCCACCGCGGTCGCCGCTGCCGAGCTCACGGAATTGGACACCTCATTGCTCACCGTTTGGCTGACTTCGGCGGCCACATCGGCGCCAGCCTCTGCGGCAACACTGGCCGACTCCACCGCCGAAGCGGCTTGCGTCTCAACCTGGGTGCGGACGTCCGAAGCGGTATCAATGCCACTCTGAACGGTAGCCTCAGCAACGTCCTGCGCCTGTTCCACACGGCTCTGTGCGTCTTCACGCGCGGAGACCGCTGTGTTCAGCCCGGCTTCGGCCCGCCCCTCAGCACTTTGTGACGCTGACGTAGTGACCTCACCAGCACCTTCCACTAGGGCGCGGGACTCGCCCGCCAGGTTGGTAGTGCTATCTGAGGTGTCGTCGGCACCGTCGTTGATAGAATTTCCGGTGTCGACTACCTCAGTCTCCGTTTCAGCCGATTCATCCTGAGTGGACGACTCTTCGCGCTGCAGGCTCTCCGCTCCAGAACCACCCGCATTGCCGCGGGCGCCCACAGACGAACGATTCTGCCGACCCTGTTCGCCCGCTGGCTCACTGGCTTCACGAGCCCCGGACGTCTGCATCTGGGCGTTAGCGCGAGCGTCAGCCTCGGCATCAGCATTGATGGATTGGGCCGAACTTGGCAGAGCCAGAACAGAAGCGATGGCGAGTACAAGTGTTGATTTTTTCATGACTAAGACCTCCTACTGATTGGGTTTCAATCAGTTAACGTCTCAGCAGTAGATTTATTCCTTCGACATACGACTTGGCCGCCGCCTCGGCGTCAAGCCGGCCGAGAGGGACTGATGTACCTGCTCGATACCAATAGCATCTCGGAATTCCGCAAAGCGGCCAGCGGCTAAAGGGAATCACCTTCTCCTTCCAACGCCCGTATTTGGTCCAGCTCATTCTCAGTCAGAGCTTTGTAGCCTCTCAGAAACGGCCAACCGTACCCCCAGCGAAACTCCGTGGGCAGAAAGGGGGTGCCCCCGACCCTGACCCCAGCCAGCATAAGCATTGCGATTTCAGGCTCCCCGACATCGGCAACGCAACGCTTGAGTTCATTATCCGCGTCAAGACGATCCCGATAGGTGCCGCCTATCCAATAGGCATAATCGTGGGCAATGCAGCAGGATAACCAGAGTTCGTTATTCTGGACTGTGCCGTCCGGAAAGGAACTGCACCCATCGGTTTCAAAAGGCTGAAGGTCGCCGGCAACGGCACCAAGCGGAAGAAACAGTAGCGTTGCCAGAACTCTTTTCATCACACCCAACGCTGACTCGCTACCGGCGGCACTCATAGCTATCGGCAGACGTCTTGTCACCGCCAATATAGTGCGGGTGCATTGGATAGGCGCAGAGCTTGCGGTTGCCGGGCTCCGGGTTTTCGCGCGAAGCGATGATACCCTCCGGCGCTTCGCCGTTTTCCACCCAATCGACGACCGCGCTCAGCAAATCGAAGGAATCATAAGTATTGGCCCCACCGGCGCAATGGCCCATGCCGGGCACATGATAGTAACGGCTGGCATCGCTCCAGTCTTCATTGGCTTCGCCGGCCCGCTGATAAAACTCGAGCGTGTCGTAGGCCGAGAACCAGGCGTCGCTGACGCCGTGATAGAACAGGATTTTTCCACCCCGATGGAGAAAAGTGGAAAAGTTGGTCCAACCGTAGCTATCGGTGCGCGACTGCATCGGGTCATTGCGCAGCTGTGCATCTTCGGCATCAATATCAATTGCGGTCTGCTGGGCGCTGGCGCCGGGAGAGAAGAAATTCTCACCCGGAATATAAGTCATATTCCCCTCGATCATGCCGGTATCGACCGGAAAAGCGGGATAGATCTCGTAGCCGGCACTGTTGACCAGCGGCGCAAAGGCCTTGTCGAGCGCGTCCGCTTGCGCCGGTGAGATACACGAATCGTCGCCCTCTTCCTCGCAGACGAGCAGGCTGGGATCGAAGTCGCAACCACGGACATTGGCGACCACCCCGTCTTCAAGGCCATCCAGGCCGTCGCATTGCGCCAATAGCCCATCATGCACCGCGCGGCGTTCTGCCGGAGAAAAAGCGCGGCCAACCTGCGGATTGCCCTCGTCGTCACGGGGCGCTATTTCGTTAAAGGCCACCACCGCCTTACGCAGGGCGAAATTTGAGTTTCCTGTGCGCATGGCCGGCGCACCGACCACGGCACCATCGAACAGCATGGGATAGCGCTGCGCGGCCAGCATGCTCTCGCGCCCGCCGGTCGAGCAGCCGGAAATATAGGTATGATGCGCGGCCCGCCCGTAATGGGCCTTCACAATCTCCTCGCCCAGTTCGGTGACCTTGGCCACGGATTGTCCGGAAAAATCGAGCGCGGCCTGCTGATCGGCCATAAAGGACGCATCGAAACCGTGCTCGCCCTTGTGTCCACCATCGGTGGAAATCACCGCAAAACCCCGCGCCAAAGCTGGCTTATCACCAGCCGCATTGCCGCCCAGCGGCGGATGCACTGTGCCATTCAGCCCGCCGCCACCCTGAAACAGGAACCGACCGTTCCAGTCCGCCGGCATGGCCAGCGCGAAACCAAGGCCATAGGTCTTGCCGTCCGCTCCTGTGCGTTCGTTGCTGATGCCTTCGACATAACAATGAGTGGGCAGCTCCACCGAAGTGCTACCGGGACCGGCTCCGAAGCTGAAGGAGCCGGCTGGCTTTTCCTCGGAGCGGGTGATTTCGGTGTTCGCCATTTCAAGTCCGGTCAATGCTGTGCAGGCATTGTTAGCCACTGCGGCATCGCCGTCGGAAAGATCGTGCGTCCCACATCCTGCAACGGCCAAAGCCGCCAACCCAATTGTCAATCGGTTCATCATTTTCGTTCCTTTTATCGCTGCCCCAACAGCCGAGGCAAATGAGTTATAGCAATTCAAGTAAGGGTAGATGTATCTTCACCGTTCGAAGATACAGAATGTCCTCTACCCCATCTTCAACCCCTGCAAATCCCTCGGCGTAGCCCCCAAATCCCTCCAATTCTCGGGATGGCAGGAAAACAATAGCACCTGGTGTCGGCGGGCGGCGTCGAACAGGATGCGTTTCATCTGGTCCAGGCGCTGAGCGTCGCTGTGGACCAGGGCGTCGTCCAGGATGATGAGTGTGGGCTTGCCAGCTTCGCGCAGCAGGTCGGCGTAGGCCAGGCGGCTGATCAGGCCCATTTGTTCCCTTGCGCCGTAGCTGAGTGATGGCAGGTCGCCCTGCTCTTCTCCCGTGCCTTGAGGGCGCGTGAGGGTGGTGGGCATGAGGTTTTCATCCACACTCAGGTGGGCTTGGGGAAACAGCAGTTTCAGGTAGTGGTTCAGGTGTTTTTGCAGGGGCGCCTGCAGCTGACGGGTCAGGGCCTGACGTTTGTCTTTGAGCAGGTTGAGTAACAGGTCCAGCGCCTGGGCACGTCGGGCCAGTTCATCCCGGCGTTGGGCCAGGCGTTGGTTGATCTGCGCCTCTTCATCGCGTTTTTCTTCCAGGCCCTGGGCGCCCTGCTCTTCCAGTCGGACTTGCAGGTCGCGGATGCTTTGGGCCCTGTCCCGCGCTTGGGTTTCCATGGCGTTCGCGGACTTTGTAAAGCGTTCGATATCCTGCTCAAGCACCTCGGGTTGTTCGGCATCAATTTTCTTTTGTCGGGCGTCGATGGCGGTGGTGAGCTGATGCTCACGGGCTTTGAGGTCGGTCAGCTCCTTATTGGCCTGCTCTTCGCGGGCTTTGCGATCCGGCGCCTGAAGTTGGGCGTTGAGCTTATCCCATTCGGCGTGGGCGTTGGTGCTCTTTTGCTCTGCCAGGCCCTCTTGTTGTTGGTGTTGAGTGAGCGCGTCTTCGGCTCGTTTCAGTTCCGCGCGGGCGGCTTCCAGTTCCGCCTCAGCGTTTTCTTCCGAGGGCACGTCCGTTTGTGCTTCGGGCACTTCTGCCAGCTGTACGCGTAGCGCTTCCAGGCGGGCGTCGTCCTGCTCGGCGGCCGAGCGCAGGGCGTCCACGCCTTTGGGGGCGAGGGCGTCCAGTCGTACTTGCTCGCGTTCGATGGCTTGTGCGAGCCTCTGATTGTCGGCGGCACGTTGCTCGCCTTCCTCCAGACTGGCGACGCCGAGGCGTCGCAACAAACTGCTCTGCTCGGCTTGTAGGGTTTCCTGCTGACGCTGGAGGTCGGCGACGTCAGTGCCGCCGGGCTGAATGCTCAAGCGCCCGACACCGGGGATGCGCAGTTCGGTGGCCTCGACCAACAGGGTTTCACCCTCACCGGTGACCGTCTCTTCGCCGATGGTGATGGACTGTTCCGTTTCCAGCTCGTAGTTCAACCGGGTCGCGAGGGCTTTCTGTCGGATGATCAATTCCGCCAGGGCCTGCTCGATGCGCTTCAGTTGGGCCAATGCGGTTGGGTCCATGTCTTTGGCGGGCTGTTCCGCATGCAGTTTCTTTAAGGCCGCATGCCGTTCGGTGGCCTGCTTGAGTGTATCCGCTTGTTGGCTTTGGCGTTCGGCCAATTGGTCGACCTGTTGTTGCAGCCGGGCGCGTTCCGCCTGGTGACGGGCTTGCTCACGTCGGGCTCGGGCCTGCTCGTAAGTTTGCTGGGCGTCGGCCCGGCGTTTTTCCAATTGGGGCCGGCGGTCGCGGCATTCCTGCCACTGTGCGTCGGCCTTGGCTTTTTCTTCGGCGCGTTGGGTCAGTTGGTACTGCTGGTTTTCAAAGTCTTTGAGTTGCTGGCGATACACCGACTGGCTTTGGCGGCAGCTGTCCAGGACTTGCTGGTCCTGTCGCTGTTCGCTCTGCCAGCGTTGGACTTCGCTCAGTTGGGTTTTTGCGGCGTCGGCTTTTTTACGCTGCTCTTCCCAAGGGCGGACGGCATCAATGGTCTGTTTTTGTTCGATCAATGAGCCTAACTGATCCACCTGTTGGCGGTACTGTTCGACGGACTGGTTCAGGGCCTCAAGGCGTTCCTGACTGTGCCGGTAATCCTCCAACACTTTTTTGTAGTCTTTGGTTTCCTTGCCGGTGCTGGTCAGCAATTCGGCACGCTCTTTTTCCACTCGGGCGATCAGCTCGTCGCCGCCGCTGCTGGCCACTTCGCCCAGGCTCTGGCCCAGCGCCGATTGCAGGTGTTCCCCGGCGTGGTTGACCGGGCCCTGAATGTCCTGCACCGCGCCCTGCTCTACCCACAACAGGCCGGGAATGCCCCAGTGCTCGGCTTTGCTCGCGCCGCGCCCGGGGAATTGGTAGCCAAGCATCTCGGCCAGTTTTTCCTCTGCCTCTTCACCGCTGAAGTGTTGGCTGCCGACTTTGAGGTCGCAGCGCTTTTTGCCAAGGAAGCGTTTGTTGAGCGTCCAGTGCTCGCCCTGCCAGTCGAACTCCAGTTCGATTTCGGGGGTGGCCGAGGTGTCGCCCCAGGGCTGCAGGTCGTCCACGCTGCTGGATTTGTAGCGCTCGAAAAAGGCGGCGCGAATGGCGCGCACCAGGGTGCTTTTGCCGGACTCGTTGGGGCCGACAAACAGGTTGATGCCGTCGGTGAGATCGCGGATTTCCAGGGGCTGGCGGAACTGTTTGAGTTGGTCGAGACGCAGACGGGTCAACTTCATTGGGCGCTCTCCACCTGTTCGCTCTCGGAAGTCGTGCCATTTTCACGCAGCATGCCGGCCAGTATCGCCAGGGCCGTGCGGGCGGTATCGGCTTCCTCGCCCTGGCCTTCCTGCCGCTCGCGCAGCTCGCCAATAACCTCGCCCACGTAACCGTCCGCGTGCAGTGCGGCGATGTCCTCCTCGGTGGGTATCAGGTTCAGGCCGGACAGGTGAGATTGAAAGCTGCGGTGACGGGCCTCGGCTCCACCGAGGTAGTGCAACAGCGTCTGGTGACCGGACAGGTCCACTTCGCCGTCCACCGTCAGGTCCACTACCGAACGCGGCGGCAGGGCGTCCAGCTCGGCGATTAGCCGATCCAGATCGCTGGCCACGGCCAGGGTGCCCTGGTGCTTTATCCATTGGAACTGGCCGGTTGTGTGGGGCTGCACCTGGGGCTCGGCGCCGGGCTGCTCAATATCGACGATCAATGCCTGGCCGGCGCCGTTGTCCTTGAACCGCTCCTGCTCAGGCGTGCCGCTGTAACGCGTGCGGGCGTCGATGGTTTTGTAGCCATGCCAGTCCCCCAGGGCCAAATAGTCCAACCGGGCGGTGGCGGCCCGGTCGGCGGCAATGGGGTTGGTGGAGTCGATTTCCTCGGCCAGCTGGCCTTCGACGCTGCCGTGGGCGAGGCCGATGCGCGGCAGGCCGTCTGGAGTATCGGCACGGTCGAACCACTCGGTGAGGTCGTTGTAGGTCTGCCGTTGGGTCAGGGGCGCGGGCAGCACGGCGAAGCCCAGGTCCTGATAGACACGGACTTCCGGTGTCAGGAGCAGATCGACGTTGTCCGGCACGGCACTCAGGCGCTGGGCGTGAGTCCAGACGCTTTCCGCCAGGGCGGCGTCGTGGTTGCCGGGGAGGAGCAGCCAGGGGCCGGTAAAGCCGGCCATGGCCTGAAAGGTGCGGTGGATGGTCCGGTCCGATAAGTTCTGGGCATCGAACACATCCCCGGCGACCAGGACGGCATCGACGGCCTGCTCGGTGGCCAGCGCGGCCAGCGTCTCAATGGCGGTAAAGCGGGCGTCCGCCAGGATTGAGGCGTCTTCTTCGGCGAAGCGGCTGTATTGGCGGCCGATCTGCCAGTCGGCGGTGTGGAGAAAGCGGGGCATGGGGCCGGGTCCTTTCTGCTTGGTTCGATCATAGAGGGAGGGAGTCTACCGAATTTAAGCGTTGAGCGGCACCGTGTGGGTGGCTTAGGACTCGAGAGCGGTGGATGACGGCCTCCGGCCTTATCCACCCTAACTGCTGGGCTACAGAACTTGGGTGGTTTTAGGGCGGGGGCGGTGGATGTGGTTGGGGTGGGTTACGGCGGATGCGCGCCTTTGGGCGCTTATCCGCCCTACGCAGATTTCGGGTGTTAGCCGCACGATGGACAACGGGCGGTATGGGTGCTTGACGGTGTTGGGTGGCTTGTGGATACTGCCTGAAAACGAACACGGACCTGCTTTCATGGATACGGCGCGCCGACAATTGGATCATCTGATTGAGCAGGAGGAACTCGCTCCTGCTGATTACCAGCGTGCGGCCACGTTGCTCGGCCTCTATCCTTCCCTGCCCCGCTGGCAACGTTTCCTCGATCATCTTCTGCTCTGGCTCAGCGCTTTGGCGCTTGGCTTTGCGCTGCTGTTTTTTATTGCCTACAACTGGACCGAGCTGGGTCATCTGGGTCGGTTCGCGCTGGTTGAGCTGGCGTTGCTCATCGCCGTGAGCGCCTATTTCTGGAAAGGTGGAAGGGGGCTGGCGGCGAAAGCGGCGCTGTTTGCCGCGGCACTGGTGGTGGGCGGTTTGCTGGCCCTGTTCGGTCAAACCTATCAGACCGGCGCGGACCCCTGGCAGCTGTTTTTTACCTGGAGCCTGATGATTCTGCCCTGGGCGCTGATTGCCCGGTTGCCCGCACTCTGGGTATTGGTGATCGGGCTTTGGAATCTGGCCACAATGCTCTATCACGGCACCTTCGGCTCGGTCTGGATTCTGACCGGGGACACCAGCCTGGCCTGGGCGCTGCTGGTCATCAATACCCTGAGTTTGATTGGGTGGGAGCTGGCGGCGCGCCGATTGACCTGGCTCGATACCGGCTGGGCTCAGCGCCTGATTGCCGCCGGCGTAGGGATGGCGGCCACCATACTGGCGTTGATAGGCAGCTCGGACACCCTGATCAGTGGCGAGCTACTGATCTACGCGCTGGTGTTGGCGGCCATTTACGGCGTTTACCGGTACCTCAAGCCCGACCTGTTTATGCTCGCCGGCGGCTGCCTCTCCGTGATTGTGGTCATCGACGGGTTGTTCATTGCGCACACCGACCTGCAGGAAGACGGTGTCTTCTTTCTGCTTAGCGCCATCACCATCGGCTCGACCACGGCCCTGGTGAAGTGGCTGATTCATCTGAACCGGCTTATGCACCATGAACCAGAACACTGACGCAAAGCGCCGCCTCGCCGAAGCCGGTATCGGCCTTCAACCGGGCAATGATCAAGGGCCGGTGATTCCCTGGTATCTGCTTGTTCTTCAGGGAATCGGTGGCTGGCTGGCCGCGCTGTTTCTTCTGGGTTTTCTCGGCCTGGGATTCATTCAGGCACTGGATAAGCCGATCATCGCCCTGGTGCTGGGTTTACTGCTGATCGGTGGCGCTTTTGGTTTATTGCTTCACCGACAGAGTGTTTTTCTGGAGCAGCTGGTATTGGCCTCCAGCCTCGCCGGTCAATTGCTGGTCGCCTATGCCATCGCCTACTGGCTCGATGATATCAACGCCCTGTTCTGGGTGGGAATGTTGATTCTGCATTCAGCCCTTGCCGTGCTGATGGCGAGTCAGTTGCACCGAATATTTTCCGCGTTGTTTGCGGGCTTATCCCTGTTTTTTCTCGGCGTGGAAACCGGAGCCGTGTACGGTATTCCGCCCGTCGTTTTGGGTATCACCTGTGTATTTTGGCTGAACGAATTTCACTACCCTCAGCACCGCAACGCCCTGAAAAACATCGCCATGGGACTGACGCTCGGGCTGCTGGTCATGCAGTACCTGATCCGTTTTCCCGAGCTGGTGGAAGACAGCCTCGCAATCGCCTGGTTTCCCCACTGGCTGGGCGAGTGGCTGACCGGCGCCGCGCTTGGCTATCTGGCCTACCGGGTGATCCGCGTGAACCCAATGGCGCTGACTGGACGCGCATTGATTATCAGTGCGGTCACCTTGGTGCTTCTTTGTCTGGCCTCCTCTTATGCTTTCGGTCTGACGCAGGGCGCAGCACTGATTGCCCTGGGGTTCGCCATCAACCACCGGATCGTGATGGGGCTGGGCGTACTGTCTCTGCTGTTTTCCATTTCCACCTACTATTACCGTCTGGACCTGACCCTACTGGAAAAATCCTTCACTCTGCTGATTCTCGGACTGTTTTTTTTCGCTGTGCGCTATGGCCTGAATCGTTGGTCGGCCAGCCTCTCTGGAGACATGACCGATGCGTAGGGGAATCGCACTGGTCACCGCCCTGGCCATATTGGTGCTCGTCAATTTTTCCATTTATGAGAAGGAGCAGCATCTGGCCCAGGGTGAAATCATGTATCTCGAGCTCGCCCCGGTGGACCCGCGCTCGCTGATGCAGGGGGATTACATGACGCTCCGTTTTGAAATCGGCAATCAGATCCGTGACGCCGTCCGCTCAAACGGCCAGGCCGACGATGAACCCGACGACACTTCCGAAGGCTACGCCATCGTGCGTCTGGATGAGCAGAGTATCGCGCACTTTGTCCGACTCGCCGCTTCGACCACCGCCCTTGAGGAAGACCAGCGCGCCCTGTTCTATCGTCAACGTAACGGCCGGATTCTGTTCGCCACCAACGCCTTCTTTTTTCAGGAGGGGCAGGCCGAGCGTTATGAGGCTGCCCGGTATGGGCGGTTTCGAGTGAACGAGGAAGGCGAGCCGCTTTTGGTGGGGTTGCATGATGAGGGGTTGGTGAGGTTGGATCCGGTGGATGGGTAGGGATTTTGCTGGGTACCTGTGTTTTCGGGGCGCCAGGCGTTATCATTCACCTTTAAGAGTCGTTCTGGAGCAGCCTACCGTCTCATGACCGCCATCAATCGGACACTAGCCATCATGTTTGCCGACGTTTCGGGCAGTTCAGCCCTGTATAAGCGTCTTGGCAACCTGTTAGCGAAGCGCTCAGTAGACGGTGCCATCGACATCATGACTCACGTGACCGAGAGCTATCAGGGGCATGTGGTCAAAACCCTCGGGGACGAGGTCATGGCCCGCTTCGATACCGCTCAGGCCGCCTGCGACGCTGCCGTTGCCATGCAGCGGGAAGCCCGCCATGCCGGGGTCGCGCTACGTATCGGTATTGCCTTCGGCCCGGCCCTGCTGGATGACAATGATGTGTTTGGGGAGGCGGTCAACGACGCGGCTTTTGTCGCCAAGGTGGCCCGGGCCAACCAGATTGTGCTCACCCAAACTCTGGTGGATGAGCTTCAGGGGGTTACCCGGGAGCACTGCCAGGAGTTTGACCGCGTGGCGGTCAAGGGCGAAACCCGGCACAGCCTGATTTACCGCCTGCAGTGGGAAACCCCGACCCAGAGCCACAGCGCCACCACGGTGATGTCGATCGAAGAGATCGCCGGAAAAATGAGCCGCTACCAGCTACACCTGACACTCGGTAATGAAGAACTGACCATTCACCCCGAGCAGACGCCCTATATTATCGGCCGAGACCCGATCAAGGCTCACCTGCACATTCAGTCCGGGCTGGCCTCGCGGGATCACTGCCATGTGATTTTCCGGCGCGGCAAGTTCGTGCTGGTGGATCACAGCACCAACGGCACCTACGTCTCGGGCCCGGATCAGCCGGAAATGTACCTGCGACGGGAAGAGTTTCCGTTGTTCGGTTCGGGCACCATCTCCATCGGACAACCGGCGGAGCGCGCCGGTGAATGGCTGATTCACTACCGACTGTAACTCCAATCACCTGACATTCATCGACCGCCGGACCCTATCATCGTGACCGATTCCCAAAACACACCGCGCCCCGCCGGACTGCTTCGCCGTTTTGCCGCCATGGTGTATGACAGCCTGCTGTTGATTGCCGTGGGGCTGGCCTACGGTGCGCTGGTGACGCTGCTTAACGTACTGATTCAGGGCGCGCCGACCGAGCGCGAAGCCATTGAGTGGGGTTATTGGCGATTTCCCGTGTTCATCGGACTGATTGCGGTATGGGTGGGCTTTTTCTATTATTTCTGGGGCCGTTCAGGACAGACTCTGGGGATGCGGGCCTGGCGATTGAAATTGACCGACGCGGCTTCCGGCCAGTTGCCGGCGCCCCGGCAACGGCTGATGCGAGGACTGCTAGCGCCTTTGTCGCTGTTTCTTGCGGGGCTGGGTTATTTCTGGTTGTGGGTCGATCCGAAAGGCCACACCCTGCACGGGCGCCTTAGTGGTACTCGTGTTTGGTTGATGCCGAAGGAGCCCAAGGCGTAGTCGTGCCGGATTGCCGCTTGGTTAATGGTGGATGACGGCCTGCGGCCTCCGAGGCGTCGGACCGATCCACCCTACCTCGGGGTAATGGGAGCGTTCCCCCCGGCAATGAGAGCGTTAGCGGGTGCGGCTTAGGAGGAACAGGCCGAAGGCGGCGCAGGCGGCGATGGGAATCAACACCGCCAGCACCGGCGGGAAGCCGAACACCAGGCTGGAAGGCCCGAGCAGGCTCTGGGTCAATTGGAAGGCAATGCCGAATACCACCCCGGTAAAAATACGCTGACCCATGGTCACTTCCCGCAGCGGACCAAAGATGAACGAAATCGCCACCAACACCAGGCTGATGGTCGCCAGCGGTTGCAGGGCTTTTTCCCAGAAGGCCAGACGGTATTCGCTGTTTTCAAGTTTCTGCTCTGCCAGATAATCCACGTAATAAACCAGATTGCGGATCGAGAGGCCTTCCGGAGGCAGAGCGATGATGTTCAATATTTCCGGGGTCAGGTCCGTCTTCCAGCGCCGCAGCGCGTAGGCATCCACCCGGGTACCCTCGTCTTCAAAGTGGGTGACCGACACGCCCTCTTCCTGCCAATACCCCTGCTGAAACGTGGCCTGCTCGGCGTAGCTGGCCTGTTCGAGTTGCCGCTCGTCATTGAACCGGTAACGGGTGATACCGTGCAGTATTCCATTCGGTTGTACCGCGTTGAAATACAGAAACTCGTTGCCTTCACGATGCCAGAGACCGCGCTCGGTATTCAGGGCCCGCTGCCCGCCCAACGCGACCGCGCGCCGGCTTTCCGCCACCTGATCCGTGTAAGGCGTGACGTACTCACCCAACACCAACCCGATGGCGATAAACACAAACACCGGCTTGAGCACCAGCCATGTAATCCGGACCACCGACACACCGGCAGCCCGCATCACCACCAGCTCACTGGAGCTTGCCAACAGACCAAGGCCGGCCAGACAGCCGATCAGGCTGGCATAGGGAATGTATTCATAGATGCGCCCGGGCATGGTCAGTGCGATATAGATCAGCGCTTCGGACACATCATAGTCGGCGCGCAGGTCGGCCACTTCGTCGATAAACCCACCGATCAGGTCCAGTGACAGGACCACCAGCAACACCAGGGCAATGGCTGCGAATACGGTCCGGGCGATATAGCGACTGATCTTACGCATGTGCTGCCCTCCTTGACCGCCGCTTCTGACGCCCCAGCTTGAGGTTCTGCCAGCTCAGCATCAGTAACGCAATGGCCAGAAACACCCCATGCACCAGCCAGAAACCGGGCATCAAGGGGAAGCTGCCGGATTCCAACGCGCCACGCAAACCGCTCAGCGTCCCGAGGTACAACATGTACAGCACAATGGCTGGCAACATTTTGGCGTAGCGACCGCGACGCGGATCGGTGCGGCTGAACGGCACCGCCATCAGGGCCACCACCAATACCAGCACCGGCAGTGACAGCCGCCACTGCAGGGTGGTGCGTCGCTCCAGGTCCTCTGCCCCGATCAGCTCCGCCGTGCTCCAGGTGTCGGATTGACCGCGCATGCTCGCTTCGATGTTCGGTGGCTTCATGTGCTGGGCGAAAGTCTCGAACTCGGTCACCTCGTAGTCCGCTGCACCGGGCTGCCCTTCATAGCGGCGACCGTTATGCAAGTACAAGTAACGCTGCTCATACTCCGGATGCATGGCCTGCTCTGCATAATCGGCCACCAGAACTGAATGGCGCTCAGCTCCTGCTTCCCGGCCGCCCTGAGCCACAAACAGCGTCTGCAATCGGGTGCGATCATCGCTGACTTCGGTAATGTAGGCCATGGAGTTGGAGTCGCCCAGCGCCTGAAAGCGCCCGGGCTGGATGGTGTCGAACTCGCTGCGGGTTCGCTGCTCGGCCAGAATGGTTTCGGTGGCGCGGGCGCCAGTTGGGCTGACCCAGAGGCTGAGAAAACCCACCACCACAGAAAGCATGAAGGCGGGTATCAGGGTAATGACGACCAACTGCGCCTGACTGATACCACAGGCCGACAGTACGACCATCTCACTGTCGGTATAGAGCCGACCGTAGGCCAGCAGGATGGCGATAAAAAAGCCCAGCGGAATGATCAGCTCGAGAAAGCCTGGCAGGCGGTAACCCATGATGGAGAACAGCACATCCACCGCCAGCTCACCGGCGGCCGCATCGGCCAGGTATTTGACAAAGCGGCCACTCATGAAAATCAGCAGCAGTACGCTGCTGACCGCCAGAGTGGTCACCAGAATCTCACGATTGAGATAGCGAAAAATAATCACACACGCATCCCGTCTGTCGCTCAAGCGGTCACTCTCGCCATGAGCGACCGCGAAAAAAAGACCGGCAACCCGCCCGACACAATTTGCCCTGCGTCGCGGATCGCGTAAACTTGAGACATCAGCCTGCGGCCGATTCCGAGGGGAGGCATTATCCCCTACTCGACCGCATTTGTCTCGACCCCTAACGCAATGGAGTACCGCCATGCAAACCACGGCCAAAGTCGTCAACGCCCTTACCGACCGCAGTGACTGCCTGATTGTGACCGCTTTCGAAAATCAGCAGTGGTCTCCCGCCGCAGAGGCGCTGGAGAAGCAGGCCGGGCAGTTGGCCGCATTGTGCAAGCGCGACGGCTTCAAGGGCAAGGAGGGCGAAACGCTCCTGCTGCCCACACCGGAGGGAACGACGGCCAAACGCGTTCTGGTGCTCGGCCTGGGCAGTGCAGCCCCCAAGGCCGCCAGTTTCCAGCGCGCCCTGGGAAAAGCGGTGGAGGCACTGAAAACCACGCCGGCAAAATCCCTCACCCTGTGCCTCAACGGCGTGACCGTCGAGGNCCGGGANCTGCGCTGGACGGCCCGTCAGGTGACCTACACGCTGGGGCTGAGCCAGTACCGGTTTACCCGCTGCAAAAGCCAGAAAGGTGAGGCCTCGCCCTTCGCACCCACCAAAGTGACACTCGGCTGCGCCAAAAAATCCCAGGCGGCGGAAATCAANGCCGGCCTGAGCGAAGGCGTCGCCCTGGCCAAGGGCACCAACTTCACCCGCGAGCTGGGTGACCTGCCCGGTAACATCTGCACTCCCAGTTACCTCGCCACCGANGCGCGCAAGCTGGCGCGCAACCAGAAAAANCTGAGTGTGAAAGTGCTCGATGAAAAACAGATGAAAGAGCTGGGCATGGGNTCGCTCCTGTCCGTCTCCGCTGGCAGCGACGANCCGGCCAAGCTGATTGTCATGGAATACAAGGGCGCCGCCAAAACCGAAGCGCCGGTGGCGCTGGTNGGTAAAGGCATCACTTTCGATACCGGCGGNATCAGCCTGAAGCCCGGCGCCGGTATGGACGAGATGAAATTCGACATGTGTGGCGCGGCCAGCGTGTTCGGCTGCATGCAGACGCTGATCGAGCTACAACCCAAACTCAACGTGGTAGCGGTGGTGGCCGCCGCCGAAAATATGCCCAGCGGTGGCGCCACCAAGCCCGGGGATATTGTCACTTCCATGTCGGGTCAGACCATTGAAGTGCTGAACACCGACGCCGAAGGCCGTCTGGTGCTGTGCGACGCACTCACTTACGTGGAGCGCTTCAAGCCCAAAGCCGTGGTGGACATCGCTACGCTTACCGGCGCTTGCGTCATCGCGCTGGGTAACCACGCCACCGGCCTGTACAGCAACCGGGACGAACTGGCGGAGGCCCTGCTCTCGGCCGGTGAAACGGCCGGCGATCGCGCCTGGCGTTTGCCCCTGTGGGATGAGTACCAGAAGCAGTTGGACAGCAATTTTGCCGATATGGCCAATATCGGTGGCCGCGAGGCGGGCAGTGTCACCGCCGCCTGTTTTCTGTCCCGTTTCACCGGCAAGTATGCCTGGGCGCACCTGGACATCGCCGGTACCGCCTGGCGCTCCGGTGCGGCCAAAGGCGCGACCGGTCGCCCGGTACCGCTGTTGATGCACTACCTGCTCAGTCAGGCCTCATGAACCGGATCGATTTCTACATTCTGCCGTCGGATGCGCCCGAGGCGCGGTGGCATTTTNTCGGTCGCCTGGCCGACAAGGCCGCGCGCCTCGGGCACCGGGTGCTGATTGCCGTCGACAACGCGGAACAGGCGCAAGCGCTGGACGAGCACCTGTGGGCGCAACCGGAGGACAGCTTTCTGCCCCATCGGCGCCTCGGGGATACCGACGCGCCAGCAGCGGCCGTGGAAATCACCGACTCCGAGCAATGCGGCGACCATCGCGATGTGCTGATCAACCTGCGTACCGCCGTGCCCTCCCACTTTGAACAGTTTGAACGACTGGCCGAAGTGGTGATTCAGGCGCCGGAGGTACTCAAAACCACCCGGGAGCACTTCAGTTTTTACAAGTCCCGGGGTTATCCTGTTCGCCACCAACAACTGTAATCGAGCGTACAGCCATGGCCGAGCGCAAAGGCGATACCAAAGATACGCTCCTGGATGAGCTGGAATCCATCAAGGGGCTNCTGCAAGACGAAGATGATATTCCCATACTCAGCGAGGTGATCGAGGCCATCGAGCCGCTACCGGCGGATAGCCCCCGGCAGCCGTCGTTGTTTCAGGCTTCCAATTCACCCAGCACGCACTCGGCCAAACCCCGCCCGGCCAGCATTACCCGGGCCACGGGCGAAAACCCTTTCTTGCCCGAACATATCCGGGCCCGCCTGCACGGCAACCGGCCGCCGCCGCTGGTGGAGGAGCTCNCGGCCAACCCGCCGGCTCAACCCCGGACCGAGCCCCCTACCGACCGCCCCCTATCCCGCGCNGCTCTGATTGAGGAAGTGGTGCAGGCCAGCCTGCCCGATATTGAGGCCCGCTTGCGGGCTCGGCTTTCCTCACTGACCGAAGAACAACTGCAAACCCTGATCGCGGACGACCACGCCCAAAGCACTGAAGGCCCTATTTAAAAGGCCCGATTTAAAAGGCAAAAATACAAAAGGCCAAAAAACAAAAGGATAGTCACTATGGAAAACGCCGGACTCGCGATTGCCCTGATCGGGATCGTCGCTTTATTTTGCCAGTGGGCGGCCTGGCAGGCCCGATTGCCGGCGATTCTGTTTCTGCTGGTCACCGGCCTGATTCTGGGCCCGATCGGCGGCTGGCTGGACCCGGACGCGCTCTTTGGTGACCTGTTGTTCCCCTTGGTGTCACTCGCGGTCGCGGTGATTCTGTTTGAGGGCAGCCTGACCCTCAACTTCCGCGAACTCGGCAGTCTGAGCACGGTGGTGCGCCGTATGATCACCGTGGCCGCCCCCATCACATGGGCCGTCGTCGCGGTTACCACCCACTATCTGTTCGGCATTGGTTGGGACCTCAGCATTCTCTTCGGGGCGCTGATGGTGGTGACCGGCCCCACGGTCATCACGCCGCTACTGCGCAGCGTCCGGCCCTCNGAGCGGGTGGCCAATATTCTGCGTTGGGAAGGGATTGTAATCGACCCGGTGGGTGCCCTGCTGGTGGTTGTGATGTACGAGTTTATNGCCACTCANAGCCAGGCGGCCGCTTTTGGCCACAGCGTACTGCTGTTTCTGGAAATCATTGTGGTCGGCATGGTNATCGGGCTGGCGGCCGGTTATCTGTTGGGTAAAATTCTGGCCCGTCAGTGGCTGCCGGAGTATCTGCACAACCTTGCCACGCTCAGNCTGGTATTCATGGTGTTTACCTTCTGNAANCACCTGGCACACGAGTCGGGTTTGCTGGGGGTNACGGTGATGGGCATGTGGCTCGGNAACCAGAAGGATGTGCGCATTCACAACATCCTCAACTTCAAGGANAACCTGACCATTCTGTTCATTTCCGGGCTGTTCATCATCCTGGCCGCCCGCCTGCCCCAGGAACAGCTCATTGGTATTTTTACCCTGGCGCCACTGCTCCTGTTGCTGGTCATTCANTTTGTNGCNCGGCCACTGTCNGTGGCTTTNGCCACCCTGGGCTCACCGGTCAACTGGCGCGAGCGCATTGTGCTCAGCTGGATCGCCCCGCGGGGTATTGTGGCGGCTGCNGTGTCCGCCCTGTTTGCCCTGCGCCTGGAGGAGCAGGGACANCCGGATGCGCACTGGCTGCTGCCTTTGACCTTCGCCATCATTCTCGGCACCGTGGTCTTCCAGAGTGCCACCGCCCGCCCTCTGGCCCGCGCCCTCAAGGCGGTGGAACCGGAGCCNCGNGGNGTGCTGATTCTNGGCGCCAANGCCGTGGCNCGAACCATCGGCAAAGCNNTGATGGAGCAGAANNTGCCNGTCATGGTGTGCGATTCCAACTGGGAAAATATCCGCACCGCCCGNATGGCGGGNCTNCGCACCTTTTACGGCAACCCCACCTCGGAATACGCCAGCCAGCGTCTGGANCTGACCGGCATTGGNCANNTGCTNGCCCTGTCNCCACTGCGTGAACTGAANGTGATTGCCTGCATGCATTTTCGCAACGAGTTCGGNCGCGAGAACGTCTACACCATTCGCCACACGTCNGAAAANCACAAGGCNGAGAAGCATCACGTGGCCGACGACCTCAAAGGNGCNACNCTGTTCACCGAGCGNGCCACTTACGCCAAGCTCGCCAGNCTGATTGGCGAGGGCGCNGAANTTCGGGTNACCCGGCTGACCGANGANTTCACCTTCGAGGCCTTCAAGAAGAGTAAAACCCGCGGTACTTTGCTGCTGTTCAGCATCAGTGANGATGGGGACTTGCGCCCCTTTGTGGCGGGACGGGAGGAAACACCAGAGAGTGGCTCNGTGNTGCTGAGCCTGGTACCGGCGGACCAGTCTTCGAAAGAGGTGCCGGTNCCNGAGACGGACACGCCGCCCGAGTCGCCTTCGTTACCGGACTGACCGCNATACCGGGGAGGTTTACCTCCCCTTCCCCAGCCACTGTTCCAGGTGACTCTGAAGCGCTTCATAGCGCAGAGGCTTGCTGATGTGATCATCCATACCCGCCGCGCGGCAGCGGTCCTGGTCTTCGTCGGCGGTGAATGAAGTCATGGCAACGATCGGCAGGTGTCGGCCACCGTCATCCGCCTCCGCCTCCCGGATACGCTCGGTGGCCGCTATNCCGTCCAGCTCCGGCATGTCGCAGTCCATCANTACCAGATCAAACTTTTCTTTGCCGATGGCCGACAAGGCCTCTTTGCCATTGCTCGCCACATGGACCTGGCAACCCAATTTTTTGAGCATGCCGGATACCACCATCTGACTGACCCGCTGGTCTTCCACCAACAGGACGCGGCGCCCCGCCACCGGATTGATGCCATCGTCTTCCTCTTCGGCCAACANNGCCTCGGAGGTATCGTGGCTCAGCAGCCGGTGTACCAGCGTTTCGTACAGCTTGCGGTGCATGATGGGTTTTTCGATACAACTCACCTGCGGATACTCGTGCAAGTGGTTCTTGGTTTCGTCGCTGTCTCGCTGCAGGAGACTCATCGCNATGATCTGGGCCAGACCGCTCAGGGCCGGCTCGGTGGCNATACTCCGAGACAGGACCAGGCCATCGAAGCTGTCGAGCTTGTTGTAGATCAGNACCAGNTCTTCAAGCTGCTCGCTCTGTGCGCTGGCTTTCANCTGCTTGATCGC
Organism: Marinimicrobium sp.; assembly: GCF_002695945.1. Lineage (NCBI taxonomy): Bacteria > Pseudomonadati > Pseudomonadota > Gammaproteobacteria > Cellvibrionales > Cellvibrionaceae > Marinimicrobium > Marinimicrobium sp. The sequence continues at coordinate 61,537 of NZ_NZQP01000016.1, forward strand.
CTGGGTGTGACCNTACACCCGGGTGGANTTCATGCCCCAGCGCGCAAGCTGGTCCACGAGATCCAGCGCCACCACTTCCGGAATATCCACCAGCAGGATTCGCTTGCCGCGCAGGCGCTGTTCCTGCTGGCCAACATCCTGATAGGCCACCACNTCCAACTGCACATTGATGACAATGCGCTTGCCGGACTCCCGGTTCTCCACCAGATTGACACTGCCGCCCATGCATTCGGCCAGGCCTTTACAGATGGACAGACCGATACCGCGCAGATTCTGATCGGAGCGCTCGTCAGTGTCCTCATCATGTGCGGTCCGGGAGGCATCACTGATCACCAGCTGCAGCTCACCGGATTCATTCTCACCGGGGTGAAACACTGCCTCCACGAAGATCTGTGCCATACCCGAATGCTTGACCGCATAGGTCATCAGGGTGCCGAAAATCTGCCCCAAACGGGTGGCATCGCCCTCGACTCGCCGGGGCAGTTCCTGGTCAAACACGTAGTTCAGCTCAATCCCCTGCTGGTGGGCTTCCAGAGCAAAGTCCTGAACCAGCTTTTCCAACAGGCGGCGTAGATTGAACGGCACTTTTTCCAGCTCGAGAGATTTGGTGGTGATCTTGGAGAAGTCCACCACATTGTTCACCAGATCCAGTTGTCGTTCGGCCGCCTTGCTGGCGAGCAACAACAACTCCCGATGGCGCTCAGACATCTGCTCATCGTCTACCAGAGCCAGAGTGCCCAGAATGTCGTTGAGCGAGGAGCGAAACTCCTGCCCCAGGTTGACCAGAAATTCGTTCTTCAGCTCNATGGCCGCTTTGGAGCTGCGCTGCTCGAATTCCAGCCCTTTGGCCCGCTCGCGCAGCGCGTAGTTGGCCTCCAGTCGCTCCCAATAAGTATTGGAGGTCACTTTGGCCTGGTGACTCAGCATGGTGTAAAACACCAGCATGATACTGCCGTACAGGTAACCCTCGACGCTGAACAANAACACCGCCGTCAGGGCCGCGGGCACCTGGCCAATGAACAGGTAGGTGGTCAGGAAACGCCGATAGGGTGCGAACACGTTGGCCACACTGGAGTAGAACACCACAGAGTAGAGCCACATGATCAGGGTTTCATCCCGCATCCCGATCAGCCAGGTCAGGCTGACCAGGATAAAGGCCCACCAACCGGCGCCGAGAAACGACGCGAAGAAATACTGATTGCGCCAGCGCGCCGGCGCCCGGGCGTAGAGGGTGTCAAAGCGGAACAGGTAATAAGCGCGCAGCAAGGTCACCAGCAGCAGGCCGACGATCAGGACAATCGACAGGTTCTGGTAGTTCTGGAAAAAGTCACCAAACACCAGACAGGAGACCGCGACGATAAAGTTGAGCACCAGCCCGCGACGGCTGTACTTGGCGACCCGGGCATCGGTGTCGCGCATGATCTGACGGTCTTTCTGGACTTTGGAGGTGGGAACGAACAGTTGCAGCATGCGCGACCTTCCCGAACGATATTATGGATTGATGACTTCAACCAGAATGGTCTTGATCAGAAAACCGGCCAACCCGAGTGCCAGGGCCAGGAACAGGATGAAGGTACCGAACCGTCCTGCTTTGGACTCTTTGGCCAGGTCCCAGACGATAAACAGCATGAACAGAATCAGGCCACCAATTCCCAGGACCAGTGACCAACTTTCAAACTGCTCAATCGTCATACCTGAAAACACCTCAAATGACCGATCTTTCGACAGCCGACATTGTATAAAAAAAACGCCGGCACCGATAGCAAAGGCTTGCAAGCACCACCGTAGGAACTACACTCAATAAGCCTGTTCGGGGCGAATGGCCGCTTTTGCAGGCCAGTTCACACAAACCGACGGAACGCTTGTGGTTCAGCGTCGTCACACTGTCCGGGAGCGCAATGGCGCGCTTTCGGGTAACACCACGTCCAACTAGAACCCATTCACAGGAGTTGATGCTATGAAAACGCTTATCTGGCTCACCAGTCTGACCCTGATGGCCGCAGTGGCTACCGGCTGCTCACAGGAAGAAGCCGACAATACCGTGGAAGAAGCGGCCGAGGAAACCCGCGAAGCCTGGGACGAAACCAAGGAAGCGACCGGCGACGCCTGGGAAGCAACCAAGGAGAAGGCTGACGAGGCGGGAGACGCAATTCGCGAAGGTGCGGACGAAGCCGGTGACACCATGCAGGAAGGCTGGGAAACCACCAAGGAAAAGAGCCGTGAAGCGGCAGATGAAATGCGCGACACCATGGATGGCGACAACGAGTAACAGGCCGGATCACAGACCCGCCGAGCCCATCAGGACAGGCGGGTCTTGAAATCCTCGTAGCCGAACTGACGCACCACTTCCAGCTCATCCGTGCGGGAGTCCCACAAGGCGATTGATGGCAACGGAATGCCATTGAAGGTGGTGGTCTTCACCATGGTGTAGTGCGACATATCGTCAAACAGCAATCGCTGCCCTACCCTGAGCGGCTCGGCGAAGCTGTAATCCCCCATCACATCCCCCGCCAGGCAGGTCATGCCGCCCAGCCGATAGGTATGGGCCAACTCGCCGGGCTCTCCGGCACTCCAGATATCCGCGCGATAGGGCATTTCCAGAGTGTCCGGCATATGGCAGGTTGCCGAGGTGTCCAGAATGGCCTGGTCCAGCTGATTCCAGGTGATGTCCAGAACCTCGGCTACCAACACACCGGTGTGGATTGCCACGGCTTCGCCGGGCTCGAGATAGACCTGCACATCGTGACGACGACTGAAGTCCTTGATCAGCTCAATCAGGGCGTCCACCTGATAACCCGGCTGGGTAATATGATGGCCACCGCCGAAGTTCACCCACTCCATCTGCTCCAACCAGGGGCCAAACTTTTCCTCAACCGCTTTGACCGTGCGTTCCAGCGGCGGCACATCCTGCTCGCAGAGGGTGTGAAAGTGCAGACCGGAAATACCCTCAAGCAGCTCCGACTCAAACCGACTGGCCGGAACCCCCATGCGGGAACCCGGGGCACAGGGATCGTACAAGGGGACTTCTCCCTCCGAGTGTTCCGGATTGATCCGCAGACCAAAACGCAACTGCGGGCGACGCTGCTGGGCGGCCAGGGCGAGATCGCGGAACCGGCGCCACTGGCTGAAGGAGTTGAACACCACATGATCGGAGAGCTCGAGGATTTCCTTCAGATCCGACTCCCGGAACGCCGCCGAGTAGGTGTGCACCTCACCGCCGTAGTATTCCCGCCCCAGGCGCGCTTCGTGCAGGCCACTGGCGCAGGTGCCGGACAGGTAGCGGGCGGTCAGGTCCCCCAGGCGCCAACAGGAGAACGCCTTGAGCGCCGCCAGCACCTTGGCCCCACTCTCGCGTTGCACACGATTGAGGAGCTTCAGGTTCTCCTCCACCGCAGCGACATCCACCACGAAACAGGGGGATGGAACGCGCTGGGGATCAAAGTCTTTGAACGACGCCGTCATCAGTCTTCCATGCCGGTTTTCTGGGTGACTTCTTCCACCTGCCAGGGCAAACCGTACTGGTTCAGATCCTCCATAAACGGATCCGGATCCAGTTGCTCCATGTTCCACACCCCGTCTTTCATCCATTTACCTTCCAGCATCATCTTGGCGCCGATCATGGCGGGCACACCGGTGGTGTAGGAAATGGCCTGGGACTTCACTTCCGCGTAGCAGGCTTCGTGATCACAGATGTTGTAGATGTAGACGGTCTTGGGCTTGCCATCTTTCATTCCCTGCGCCAGACAGCCGATGCAGGTTTTGCCCTTGGTACGTGGGCCGAGGCTGGCCGGGTCCGGCAGCAGGGCCTTCAAGAACTGCAGAGGAATGATTTCCTTGCCCTCGAAGTTGACCGGCTCAATGGAAGTCATGCCGACGTTCTCGAGCACCTCCAGGTGTTTGAGGTAGTTGTCGGAAAAGGTCATCCAGAAGCGGGCCCGCTTGATTTCCGGGAAGTGCTTGGTGATGGACTCCAGCTCTTCGTGGTACATCAGGTAGCAGTTTTTCGGTCCGATGCCATGAGGGAAATCAAAGGAGCGCTTTTCGCTCAGCGGGTCGGTTTCCTTCCAGCCACCATTTTCCCAGTAACGCCCCTTGGCGGTCACTTCCCGGATGTTGATTTCCGGGTTGAAGTTGGTGGCAAAGGGGTGACCGTGATCGCCCGCATTGCAGTCGATGATATCCAGGGTGTGAATCTCATCCAGATGATGCTTTTTGATATAGGCGGTATAGACGTTGGTCACACCCGGGTCGAACCCCGAGCCCAGCAGCGCCATTTTGCCCGCTTTGACGAATTTTTCCTGATAGGCCCACTGCCAGCTGTACTCGAACTTGGCTTCGCCCGGTGGCTCGTAGTTAGCGGTGTCCAGGTAGTGCACACCGGCTTCCAGGCAGGCGTCCATGATGGTCAGATCCTGGTACGGCAGGGCCACGTTGATCACCAGGTCCGGCTTTTCCTGCTCAAGCAGCGCCACCAATTCAGGGACATTGTCCGCATCCACCTGGGCGGTTTTGATCGGCCGATCAAGCTGCTCGGCAATGGCCTTGCACTTGGCTTCAGTGCGGCTGGCGAGCACGATCTCTTCAAACACTTCGGGGACCTGGGCGCATTTGTGGGTAACCACGCCGCCGACGCCACCGGCGCCAATGATGAGTACTTTTGCCATAGTGTTGGCTCCTTTAAACCAGACTTTAATTGGTTGCGACAGTGAGTTGGGTGGTTGCGTTTAGTTTGGTTACGGCGGATGCGCTTCGCTTATCCGCCCTACGGCTGAGCGCAGCGGTATAAACCCGCGTAGGGCGGATAAGGGCGAAGCCCGCATCCGCCGTTACCCTACACCACCCGGCGCTACCTTACGCTACCGCTCAAAATACGTATAACCCCGCAAACTATCGGTAAACGCTGCCAACATTTCCTGTCGGTCGGATACCGTAATGCGCCCATCGCGCACGGCCTGCTCGGCGGTGGCGCGAAACTGCTTGAACATCGCCTGGGGGTCGTATTCCACATAGCTCAACACATCGGCGATGCTGTCGCCGTGCAGCTCGTGCACAAACTCCATGCCACCTTCGTTGTTGATGCGAATGCTCGCCACGTTGGTGTCACCAAACAGATTGTGCAGGTCGCCCAGGGTTTCCTGATAGGCGCCCACCAGGAACACCCCCAGGTAATATTCTTCGCTGGCTTTGACCGGATGCACGGACAGGGTTTCGGTATTGCCGTGCGGCCCCGCGAAACGATCCAGCTTGCCATCACAGTCGCAGGTCAAATCGGCAATGATTGCCTGGCGCGTGGGCTTTTCGTTGAGCCGATGAATCGGCATGACCGGAAACACCTGCTCAATCGCCCAGGAGTCCGGGAGCGACTGGAATACGCTGAAATTGCCATAGTAAATATCGGCCAATTGCTGCGGAAGGGTTTCCAGCTCCGCCGGGATGCGCTTGAGCTCCGGCAGCAGTGCGGCAATTTTCTGCAGACCGGCCAGGTACAGATTTTCCCCGAACGCTCGCTCCCGCAGGCTGATTTCGCCGCGGTGGAACATATCGCGGATCTGGTCCCGGTAATAGGTGACGTCGTTGTAGCTTTCCTGCAGGTTGTTGGGCGCAATCACCCGAATGGCGTGCCACAGGTTGGCCAGCTGGGCATGACTGTCTTCCGGCAGGGCCTCTGGCAACGGCGCCGGATCAAAATGCCCAACATCCAGAATATTGAACAGCAACACCGAGGTGTGGGCCACGGTGGCCCGTCCGGATTCAGTGACAATCACCGGGTGCTCAATATCGTGGGGATCCAGCGCCTGCTGGATCGCTTCCACCACGTCCACGCAGTACTCCTGAACGGAGTAGTTCCGGCTGTGCCCGCTGGTACTGCAGGTACCGTCGTAGTCGATGGCCAGACCGCCGCCGAGGTCCATGTACCCCAGCGGCGCGCCTTCGGCCACCAGGTCAATGTAGTAACGGCAGGCCTCGAACACGCCGGCCCGAATGCTGCGAATATTGGGAATCTGGGAACCCAGGTGAAAGTGCAGCAGTTGGAAACAGTGCAACAGGCCCGCTTCGCGCAGGCTATCCACCACCTCCACCAGTTGGATGGCGGTGAGACCAAACAGGCTGCGATCACCGCTGTCTTCGCTCCAATGTCCCTCGACCTTGGTCGAGAGTTTGAGGCGCGCACCGATGAGCGGATCAACACCCAGGGCGCGGCTGCGCTCGATGATCAGCGGTACTTCTGCGGGGGTTTCCAGCACGAAAAAGCACTTGAAGCCCAGCTTGCGGGCCTGCAGGCCAAGGTCGATAAACTCGGCGTCTTTATAGCCGTTGCAGATGATCAGGCTTTCCCGGTTCTGCAGCGTGGACAGGGCGATCATCAGCTCAGCCTTGCTGCCCGCTTCCAGCCCGTGGTTGTAGCGCTCGCCAAAGCGGGCAATTTCCGCCACGATATGGCTCTGCTGGTTCACCTTGATCGGGAAGGCGCCGCGGTAGCAGCCCTGGTAGCCGGTGGTTTCCATCGCCTGGGCAAAAGATTCGTTCAGAATGCTGATACGGCTGTCCACCAGGTTTTCCAACCGCAGTAGAACCGGCATTTCCAGCCCGCGCTGCTGCAATCCGTGGGCGATATCCATCAGGGATACCGTCGCTCCCGCCTGGCCGTTGCTGGGTGAGCGTACCACCACTTCACCCTCGGGTGAGACGCCGAAATAGCCGCCTCCCCACTCTTCGATGCCATACAATTCAGATGAATGGCGTGCCGACCAGGCCTGGGATTCGTTGGATTCAGTCAATGCAGCAACCTACCTCTGTTTAACGTTGGCAAGCCCCCCGGGAGCCGGAGGGAGAAGATGTGCGAAAGGCGCGCAATTTTGCCCAAACCGGCCCCAATTGCAAACCTTTTTTTACCCGGCCCGCCAGTAGGTCGGATTAGCGCACAGCGCGTAATCCGACAAAAAGGCACAAGGCGGTGGTTCGTCGGGTTGTGCTCCACTAACCCGACTTACTTTTGTCTATCGGGCTACGCTTCGCTAACCCGACCTACGCCTGCTACGGCTGGCCCGCGGGCCGAGATCATTAAGGTCGTCAACCTTGCCAGAGTTTCCCTGTACGCGCAAACGACGCGAGCCGCGCCATCACTCACTCTGCGCCTCCAGGTAGCGAATCAACACCCCCATGTTCCTGATAAACGCCCCCGTGGAAATTCCCATGACCGGCTCCTCCGCCCGATAGGGTGAGGTATCCCACTGATCCCCCACGTGTCGGCTGCCAAAATCGCCCGCCGCAACCGCCTCTGGGGCCGGCCCGATATAGGGGTTGGAGGTAAAGCGCAGGGGCGTCGGCCAATAGCCCTGGCCGTTCAGGGTGGCGCGCACCCGGGCCGCATCGGCGGCCAGGTCACCGGTATCCACCGCCTCCTGAGCCCGGGTATTGAGGTCGGACACGCTGACATTGCCCAGAGTGAAAAAGCGGGGCAAATCGGCGCTTTGGGGCTCCAGCAACGGTGAGCCTCGGGTGGCCTCCTCCCGGGGCATGGCTTTTACCGCCCGATAGAGGGACCACAGCGCCTCGACATCGATATGCCGGGTGGAGCGATAATGGGAGAGAGCGTCGTCCGGGCTGTAATCGGCATAGTACTCGCCGTTGGTCACGTTGGAGCCCCGCCGGTGGGTGTGTAGGGCTTTTCCGGTCCCGACTTCCACAAAGGTGGGATGGGTGCGTCCATCTCGCTGCTCACTTTCGGGCAGGCGCACCCGATCAAGCCAATCCAGCGCGGCAGGGATCGGCGCCAGAAACTTGGTATCGCCGGTCAGACGGTAAAACTTGATCAGTTGATAGACATTGGCTGCCGTGGTACCCGGCGACAGGGACTTGGGCTCATAGGTGCGTGCCCCGGCAGGCTCCAGCTCCAGCGTGTATTGCATGGCCCAGCCGGGCTGGGGCGGCCCCATCCGGGTAACCAGGAAGCTGTTCATGGCCCGAATCACCGGCTCGCGCAAGTCCGAGCGGCCCAGGGCCTGATAGCACAGCAGCAGGAACTCAATGTTCTCCTGGGCCACATCATCATTGAAAGTCAGGAACGAAGTGTAATCCGGCTGGCCATCTTTGGAGTGCTCGTAACGCAGGGGATAGCGCTGGGGCCAGCCACCGATCGGGTATTGGCTGTCGAGGACAAACTGGATCGCCCGTTCCAGAGCCGGGCGATAGCGTGGGTCCCGCTCAATCATATACAGGCGCAGGAGAAACTTCGCCGACTCCATGGTGCCCGCGTCATCAAAGGTGGCATTGCCGTAATAATGCTGGAACTCCTCCAGCCGCCAGGCGTTCTTCCCCACGGTGTTGTACCAGTGCTTCAGGGATTCCTCCCCGGCGTAGTCCGCCACATAGTTCCAGCCGCCGGAGGGGTGCTGTGCCCAGATCAGGGCATTGGCCACCTCCTGTGCCGCCTCGTAGTAATAGCGGTCCCCCGTTGCGGCCAGGGCATCGAGGTAGAGATGCCCTACTGTGGCGGTGCCCGGGGGTTGAATCCAGATCATGGTGCGCTTGGCCTCCAGCTCCCCCCAGACCCGGGAGAAGTCCGGCAGGTAGGACCAGAGGTATCCGCCACGAAAACTCACCTCCTCGCGCATAAAGCGGGTGGCGTCTTTCATGGTCGCTTCAATGTCGGAACGGGATGGGCCGTCGGCCAGTGCGGACAGCGGGTACACGGAAAGCAGTACGACCAGCCACCGAAGTAGCTGAGCTCGGGTCATGCGAATCATCTCTCTCACCTTTTTGTCATCGTAATTATTGTTAATGGATGTGTTTTTATACTTGGATATTAGCGGTTCCAACCGCAAGGTCCCAAGGACTTTACCCGTCTTTTCACTTTTCGCACACTATAAATATTTCACATGCAATTGGTTTTTTAAATAAAAAGCGGGGTTGAACGCTCCACTCCTAGACCCTATTTCTCCAGCGCAGGCTTGGCCAAAGCTTTCTTCTTTAGTGAACCGATTGATTCCTGCGAATGATGACAGTGAATTAAGGAGGAATGACCTTGCTTAAACGATACGATCCCTACCCCTCCCGCACTGGTGACGTCGAACAGATCATACCGCGCACCGACCCGGTCATTTACGGTGCGGGCCACAGCGACCGCCCGCACGGGCTATCCGGCGAGCAGCTGGCGCACTACGAACAGAAAGGCTTTCTCACCCTGCCCGGCCTGATGGGCGACACGCTCGACACCATTCGCGCCGAAGCGGACGCGCTCAAAACCACCATGGCGGGCCGAGAAGAGCTGTACACCGAGCCCGACAGCGGTGAACTGCGCACCATTTTCAAGCCCCATGCCTACAGCGAAACCATTGCCCGCATCGCTCGGGACCCGCGCATTCTGGAACCGGTGAAACAGATTCTGGGCTCCGACGTGTACCTCACCCAGTCCCGCATCAACCGTAAACCGGCGTTCAAGGGCCGCTCCTTCGCCTGGCATTCGGACTTTGAAACCTGGCACGTCGAGGATGGCATGCGCCACATGCGGGCCGTCACCGCCTGGATCATGCTGACCGATAACCACGAGTACAACGGGCCGCTGTATGTGATTCCCGGCTCCCACAAACACTATGTGTCCTGCGCCGGCACCACCGAGGAGAAGAACTACCGCAAGTCTCTGAAAAAGCAGGTGGCGGGTGTACCCAGCAAGGAGTCCCTGGAAACGCTCTTGAAAGACCACACCATCGAAGGGCTTTATGGCAAAGCCGGCACCCTGGTGCTGCACGAGTGCAACATTCTGCACGGCTCACCGGACAACATTTCCGGCGACCCTCGGGCGTTGTTGATGTTTGTCTATAACAGTGTGGAGAATGAGTTGGAGCAGCCGTTTAGTGGGCAGGCGCCGCGGCCCCATTATCTGGCCGACAGGGAGCCGAAGGTGTTGTAGCGTGTTGGAATTGCGGTAACGGCCACAGCACGGTAGGGCGGATGCGGGTTATACCGCTGCGCTCGGCTCCGCCCTACGCGACCTTTCGTGCCCCAACCCTTGCCGATTCCCCATCTATCAACCTGACTCGCCCCCGTGTCGCCGGGCGTCAAATCCGGTAAACTGTGCCTTTCGCTTGCAAATTCCCCGACGACAAGGATTCTTATGACCTGGGCACCCCACGTGACCGTGGCCACTGTGGTGGAGCGGGACGGCCGTTTTCTGTTTGTGTATGAACACGCCGATGAGCGCGATGTCTACAACCAACCGGCCGGCCATCTGGAACCCGGGGAAAGTCTGGTCGAGGCGGCGATTCGGGAAACCCTTGAGGAAACCCGTTGGCTGGTGAAACCCACCGCCCTGCTGAGTATCAGCCTGTACAATGCGCCGGCCAATGGCGTGACCTACCTGCGGCACACCTTTGTGGCCGAGGCCCTGAAGGAAATTCCCGAGCAACCCCTGGATGACGGCATCATTGAGCCGCGCTGGCTGACCCGGGATGAGCTTCTGACCTGTAAAGCCCAGTGGCGCAGCCCCATGGTATTGGACGCCGTCGACGAGTACCTCAGCGGCAAACGCTATCCGCTGGAGCTTCTGCACCGTCAGCAGCACAACTGATTGAACAACACCGGATTCTCATGACAGCAGACACCAAACCCCGCGTCATCGTCGGCATGTCCGGCGGCGTCGACTCCTCGGTCACCGCCCTGATCCTGCAGCAGCAGGGCTATCAGGTCGAAGGCCTGTTTATGAAAAACTGGGACGAAGACGACGGCACCGAATACTGCACCGCCAAGGACGACCTGGCGGACGCCCAGCGCGTGGCCGACCGGCTGGGCATCAAGTTGCACACCGCCAACTTTGCCGCCGAGTACTGGGACAATGTATTTGAGCACTTCCTGGCCGAATACAAAGCCGGACGTACTCCCAACCCGGATATCCTGTGCAATCGGGAAATCAAGTTCAAAGTCTTTATTGAATACGCCGAAATGCTCGGCGGTGAACTGATCGCCACCGGTCACTATGTGCGCCGTCAGGACCGGGACGGGCGCACCTATTTATTGAAAGGCCTGGACCCCAACAAGGACCAGAGCTACTTTCTGCACGCGGTCGGTGAGGCCGAATTTGCCCGCAGCCTGTTTCCGCTGGGGGATATCGAAAAGCCCCAGGTGCGTCGCATTGCCGAAGAATACGGCCTGGCCACCGCCAAGAAGAAAGACAGCACCGGCATCTGCTTTATCGGCGAGCGCCGTTTCAAGGACTTTCTGCAGCAATACCTGCCCGCCCAGCCCGGCACCATCGAGACGCCCGAAGGCCAGGTCATCGGCGAGCACGCCGGCCTGATGTACTACACCATCGGCCAGCGCCAGGGCCTGGGTATTGGCGGCGTGGCCGGTGCGAGCGAAGCGCCCTGGTTTGTGGCGCAGAAGGACCTGGAGCGCAATGTGCTGATTGCCGTGCAGGGGGAGCACCCGCTGCTGTATAACAACGGACTGGAGGCGAGCCAGATTCACTGGATCAACGGCGAAGCGCCCGCACCGGTATTCCGCTGCATGGCCAAGACCCGCTACCGGCAGGCCGACCAGGCGTGTGAGATCACCGTGGATGGCGACCGTATGAAAATTGACTTTGATGAGCCCCAGCGTGCCATCACCCCCGGCCAATCCGTTGTGTTGTATGACGGAGATGTATGTCTCGGCGGCGCGGTGATTGAGCGGGCAGTGTGATTCACGCTTTGGTAACGGCGGATGGGAGTCATACCGCTGCGCTCGGCTCCGCCCTACGGATAGCACGCGGCAGGTGGCGTAGGGCGGATAAGCCGGAGACGCATCCGCCGCAACCCAACCCTGAGCATCCACAGCCATCATATTTACAATGAGGACCTATTAACCCCGTGACTGACAAGCTCGAAAACGCCACCATCGCCCTGGCGGGCCTCTTCCAGGCCGCCGGCCTCGTGGAACAACTGGCCAAAACCGGCTACGTACCCAGCGACGCCTATCGCTGCACCATCGAGAGCCTGTTCGCCATGGACCCGCCCAACACCCGGGCGGTGTACGGGAACACCCTCGCCCACCTCATTCCCGGGCTGGAAATCCTCCAGGCCACCCTGGAGCCCGGCAACCAGCAACACAAAGACGCCCTGCGTTACAGCCTTGGGGTACTGCACCTGCAGCGCAAGCTCAGTGCGCGCAAGGACATGCTGGGCGTATTGGGCACTCGCCTTAAACAGGCGGCCCGACAGGCTGAGCTGTTCTCCAGCACCCACGAGAATGTGATCGGTAACCTGGGGGACCTGTACAAGGAAACCATCAGCACCTTCCGCTTTCGCATTCAGGTGACCGGGGATCAGGGGTATCTGCAACAGGCCCGTATCGCCAATCAGGTCCGCGCCCTGTTGTTGGCGGGCATCCGTTCGGCCACCTTATGGCGGCAGGTGGGTGGCAGCCGGTGGCAGTTGATTTTTCAGCGCAAGAAGTTGGCCCAGACGGTGGATCGGTTGTTGCGCGAGGCGAAAGCCGAGTTGCGTTGAAGTGAGTCCAGGTGGGTTACGGCGGATAAGGGCGAAGCCCGCATCCGCCGTCACCATTGCGCTCGGCCCATACAACGCGCAAAATCACCCATTTTCCGGTACAATGCCCGCCTTTTCCAATCCGTTTGAACCCAAGCAAGAGACTCCCATGGCATCCGCAACCTTCGACCAACTCACGCCCCTGAACGCTGTTTCCCCCATTGATGGCCGCTACGGCAGCAAAACCGCTGATCTGCGCGCGGTTTTCAGCGAATTTGGCCTGATTCACTGCCGCGTCGCGGTGGAAGTGCGCTGGTTGCAGCGCCTGAGCGAACACCCCGACATCGCCGAAGTGCCGGCCTTCAGCAAAGAGACCCATCAGAAGCTGGATGCCATTGTGGCCGATTTCAGCGAGGCCGAAGCGGAGCAGATCAAGGAGATTGAGCGGACCACCAACCACGACGTGAAAGCCGTGGAATACTTCCTGAAGAAGCAGTTCGCCGGCAACAAAGAGCTGGAAGCGGTACTCGAGTACGTGCATTTCGCCTGCACCAGCGAGGACATCAACAACCTGTCCCACGCCCTGATGCTCAAGGCCGGTCGCGAACAGCTGCTGACTCAGGCACAGCAGATCACCGATGCCATCGCCAAACTGGCCCACGACTACGCCGCTGACCCCATGCTCTCGCGTACCCACGGCCAGACCGCCTCCCCCACCACCGTGGGCAAGGAAATGGCCAACGTCGTGGCGCGCCTGCGCCGTCAGATCAAGCAGATTGAACAGGTCGAGCTGTTGGGTAAAATCAACGGCGCCGTGGGCAACTACAACGCCCACCTGGCCACCTACCCGAACATCGACTGGGCCGCCAACGCCCAGACCTTTGTCGAAGGCCTGGGCCTGACCTGGAACCCCTACACCACCCAGATCGAACCCCACGATTACATCGCCGAGCTGTTCGATGCCATTGCCCGGTTCAACACCATCCTGATCGATTTCGACCGGGACGTCTGGGGCTATATTTCCCTGGGTTACTTCAAGCAGAAGACCATCGCCGGTGAAGTGGGCTCCTCCACCATGCCCCACAAGGTCAATCCCATCGACTTTGAAAACTCCGAGGGCAACCTGGGCCTGGCCAACGCGGTGTTTACCCACCTGGCTCAGAAGCTGCCGATTTCCCGCTGGCAGCGCGACCTGACCGACTCTACCGCCCTGCGCAATATGGGTGTGGGTTTTGGTTACAGCTTTATCGCTTATGCCTCCACCCTCAAAGGGATCGGCAAGCTGGAAATCAACCGCGCTCGCCTGGCAGCGGACCTGGACAACGCCTGGGAAGTGCTGGCCGAGCCCATTCAGACCATCATGCGTCGCTATAACGTTGAAGAGCCTTACGAGAAGCTCAAGGCGCTGACTCGCGGACAAACCATCAACCAGCAGGTGTTGAATGATTTTGTCGACGGGCTGGATATTCCCGAAGACGCCAAGGCTGCCATGCGGGCGTTGACGCCGGGGAATTACATTGGGAATGCCGAGGCGCAGGCGAAGAAAATTTAGTTCAGGTAACGGCGGATGCGCTTCGCTTATCCGCCCTACGTATAGCACAGAGGTTGCGTAGGGCGGAGCCGAGCGCAGCGGTATAACCCGCATCCGCCGTAACCAAACGCCGTAACCCAACCATCAACCCTGCACAACAACGGTCTCCTCCATGCCCCTGACCCACCTGGGCGATATGCCCGTCGAAACTTTCCTGCGCGACTACTGGCAACAAAAACCGCTGCTGATCCGCAACGCCTTTCCGGATTTCGAATCGCCTCTGGACGGCGACGAACTTGCCGGCCTGGCACTGGAAGACGAGGTGGAATCGCGCCTGGTATTGGAAAAGGGAAAAACGCCCTGGGAACTCCGCCAGGGGCCCTTCGAGGAAGACGACTTCGCTGCCCTGCCCCCGAGCCACTGGACGCTGCTGGTTCAGGCCGTGGATCAGTGGGTACCGGAGGTTCAGGAGTTGCTGCACCACTTCCGTTTCCTGCCCGACTGGCGGCTGGATGACATCATGGTGAGCTACGCCGTGGATCAGGGCAGTGTCGGCCCGCATTTCGATTACTACGATGTCTTCCTGCTACAGGGAAACGGCAAGCGGCGCTGGCGCATCGGGCAGACGTGCGACAGCCAAAGTCCCAAGGTGGAAGATACCGCGCTGAATATTCTGCAAGACTTTGAGGGCACGGAAGACTGGGTACTGGAGCCCGGCGACATGCTCTATATTCCGCCCGGTGTCGCTCACTGGGGCACCGCGGAGGGCGACGACTGCATCACCTACTCCATCGGCTTTCGCGCTCCGAGCGTGGCGGATATCTTTACCGAGCTGAGCCAGGATATTGCCAGCCGGCTGACAAACGACCAACGGTACCGGGACCCGGCAATGGCCCCTGCGGAAAACCCCGGCGAAATTCCGGCGGACACCCTGAACGCACTGGACGCATTGATTCAGAGCCACCTGACGCCCGAGGCCATTCAGGATTGGTTCGGCCGTTATATGACCACCCCGAAATACCCCGACCTGGAGCCGGAAGTCGCGGAGGAAAACGGAGAGGATTGGACCGGAGTCCCTAACCTGGAACGTCACCCGACCAGTCGCTTTGCCTACTCCACCGACGGCGATCAGGCGACGCTCTATGTGGATGGAGAACAGTATTCCTGTTCACGTGCACTGGCTGAATGCCTGTGCGCTGACATTGCACCGGAAACCCGTGAGCTTAAAGCCAGCGCTCAGTCCGAGCAGGATATCGCACTCGTCAGCGAATTGGTTGTGGACGGAAAACTCTGGGCGTGAGCTACCCTGGCATACGCGGCCGGCAGCTCTACACACCGCCGAGCTGGCCGCTGATTCGATTGGTGGCGTTTTTCAGCCGCTCCAACACTTCTTCTTGTGTGCAGGGCAAGGGATTGCACTGAATAAACGGAACAGTCAGTGCGGCGACCGGGCCTTCCCGCCCCATCACCGGACAGGCAAGGTCCGTTACTCCGTCCACAAAGTCACTGGCCCGACACATATAGCCTTGAGCCGCCGCCTGCTCTGCTTCAGCCAAAAACGACGGCATCCGCTGCCCCTGTTCGTCCGACGCCTCCAGCGCAGGGCGCCAGGCGGCCCGCTCCTGCTCCGAGCGCAACCCGTACAGCAACAGCCCCGACGCCGCCTCAATGACCCGGCGTCGATAACCCAGGCGCACGGCAAAGCCCAGATCCCGGGGGCTTTCAATGCGTGCGACCACCACTACCTGATCACCCGAGGCAACCACCAGATGGCAGGACTGACCCACGTCTTGCGCCAACTCCTTCATGATCGGCAATGCCACATCCAACAAGGTGCGAGTCGGGGCCTGAGCCATGCCCAGAGTAAACAGATGATTGGTAAGCTCGTAGCCTTCCCCGTTTTCAGACTGGGCGATGTAACCCCGATACTCCAGCGTCAACACCATCCGGAATAACTCACTCACCGAACGTCCCAACTGCGACGCAATTTGAGAAGTCGTCAGCGGTACGCCCTCACGCGCTAACAATTCGAGCACATCCAGACCTTTTTCAAGGGCCGGTGCACGATACTTGCGTTCGGTTTCATCATTGGAACTGCTACCCGGTGAATCCTGTGCGGTAGAAGGCTTGGCCATGGTCACTCCTGAGTGCAAATTATCACTCAAAGATACCACAGAAATTTTACATGTAAAAACGAAACCACTACCTTCCGGCAGACCTCCGTCAAACGGACGATTCACCCAACGTGATGCAGTGCACATTGAGGTCGATTACATCCGGTCGCCCCGAAGCTGCATACGTATTCATCTTGCCCGGGCGACCCAAAAGGCTTTCCAATGAAAACCGAGCGACGCAGACCACAATAATCAGTCGCTGATGTCATCCCAACCTCCCGAACTTGCGCAATGTGCAAGTTAAAAAAACATAACACCAATAGACATTTCGAGAATGGAGGTTTTATGCAAAACCACAATAACCCCTTACTTCCGCGATTGTGTCACTGGCTCGCCGGTGCCTTTTCGATTACTTTATTCAGCATCTCTGGCGCCTTTGCCCAGCCCGCCCCCGGCGACACATTCGTCCACTTGTTTGAATGGCGCTGGAGCGACATCGCCACCGAATGTGAACAGCACTTGGGCCCGAAAGGTTACGCGGGCATCCAGGTATCACCACCCCAGGAACACATCCAGGGCGACGCCTGGTGGACCCGTTATCAACCGGTGAGTTCTACCATCGACAACAGCCGCAGTGGCACCCGCGCTGAATTTATCGACATGGTGCAACGCTGTGACGCTGCCGGCGTGGATATCTATGTCGATGCCGTGATCAACCACACCGCTGCCGGTTCCGGCGTAGGCACCAACGGCAGCAATTATTCCTACGGCACCAGCTACCCGGAATTTTCCACCAACGACTTCCACGCACCCTGCGATATCAGCGGCAGCGATTACGCGAGCAATGCCTGGGCGGTGCGCAACTGTCGGCTGGTAGGCCTACCGGACCTGGACACGGGAGCAGAGTACGTCCGGCAAACCCTGGCCAACTATCTGAATGACCTGATCAACATCGGCGTCAAAGGCTTTCGCCTGGATGCGTCCAAACATATGAGCCCGACGGACATTAACGCCATCACCAGCCGCCTCAATGGCAACCCCTATATTTTTCAGGAAGTGATTGATCTGGGCGGCGAAGCGGTCAGTGCCGGTGAATACCTGAGTGGCGGCGACGTGACCGAATTCCGGTACAGCGCCGAGCTGGGTAATCAATTTAAAAACGGCCAACTGAACTGGCTGCAGAACTTCGGCGAGAGCTGGGGTTTTATCAGCGGCGGCTCCGCGGTGGTCTTTACCGACAACCACGACAATCAGCGCGGCCACGGTGCCGGCGGCAGCAATGTGCTGACCTATAAAGACGGCTCACTGTACGACCTGAGCAACGTCTTCATGCTCGCCTGGCCCTATGGCTACCCTAAAGTCATGTCCAGCTTTGACTTCTCGGACAGCGAGGCGGGCCCGCCCAGCGCGCCGGTGCACAACAACGGGAACCTGAACTGCTATGGCTCCGACTGGAAGTGCGAACACCGCTGGCGCCCCATCGCCAACATGGTGGCTTTCCGCTCCGCCGTTGGCGATCAGCCGGTCAACAACTGGTGGGATAACGGGAGCAATCAGATTGCCTTCGGGCGTGGCGATGCCGGCTTTGTCATCATCAACCGGGAAGGCAACCAACTGACTCGCACCTTCAGCACCAACCTGCAGGAAGGTGAGTATTGCAACGTGATCGACGGCGATTTCGACAGCGGTAGCTGCTCCGGCGAAATCCTCTGGGTGAACGCCCAGGGTCAGGTGGACGTCAGCCTGGACGGCATGACCGCCGCCGCCATTCACCGCGATGCGCGCGTGGGTACCGATCCCGAACCGGAACCCGAGCCGGAACCTGACACCATCAACGCCAACAGCATCTGCCTGAGCAACCAGACAGGCTACAGCAATCCGCACATCTACTACTGGAGCCCGAGCCCCAGCGGCGCCCTGGCCAGCACGACCTGGCCCGGCGAAGCCATGACTGCCCAGGGTGACTACCATTGCTTTGATCCGGGCGCGGCACTCAGCTCCCTGAACATCGTGTTCAACGACAACGGCGGTGCCCAGACCTCCGACCTGACTTACACCGGCGACGGTTGCTACAGCAACGGCCATTGGCAGAGCCTGGAGCAGTGCGGCTTTACGGTCGACGACGGCACTCAGACGAGCCCCTCGCCCAGCGAGAGCACCTACGTCTGCTATGACAACGCCAACGGCTACAGCAACCCGCACATGCACTTCTGGAATGCCAGCCCCAGCGGTGTATTGGCGGATAGCAACTGGCCCGGGGTCGCACTGGAAGCCAACAATGGATTTTACTGCTACGACACCGGCGCTGAGCTCACCGACCTCAATGTTGTATTCAACGACAATGGCGGCGCTCAGACCGCCGACCTGACCATGACCGGCGGCAACACCTGCTACCAAAATGGGCAATGGACAGCGTTATCAAATTGCGGGGTGAGCGCCCCCTAGGCAGATTATTGCGCTGAAACCCTTGAGGGGCGCGGCTGCGCCCCTTTTTTTGTGCGTCCACTCAACAGCCATTGGTCAACCTGAACTCTTGTGGTATATTTGACTACAACGGGCCAATAAAGCGATCAGCCCGACCGATTCAATAACCATAACCAGGTGATCCCATGCCAATCGCAATGAAAAACCGCTTTACTCTGCTCACCACCGCCCTGATGGCGCTGGGCCTGTCCGCCTGCGGCGGCAGCAACAGCGGACCCGAACTGGAAT